>NZ_MKJW01000011.1:0-80005 GCF_001942375.1 Kocuria sp. CNJ-770 | reverse complement strand
TGAGCCTCGTTTCTTGTTAGATCGTCCGCGGCAGCGTCGCCTTCCCGTATGGCGAGCCGCTCTAGTTCCGCGAAGCCCTCGTCCAAAGTCAATGTGTCACCTCTCGATTCCATGAGCGGCGGACGCCCGTTTCGTGATGGGCGCCTCGACGGAGCACCCTAGGCCGGGGGAGGCCCAGGTGACCGCCGGTCAGGCGCCGCCGCCGAGGGCGGGCGGCACGAGGCGACGACCGCCGCGGAGCTCCCGCAGCGTGCTCCCGCCGGACACGGGCCGACCGTCGTGGGCGTCGGCGTGAAGGCCGAGGACCTCAGCAGCGGCCGGCCCGCCGGTCAGGACTGAGCACCACTCCGCCGAGGCGACCCGGAGGACCCCGACCGGCCGGTCGGGGTCCTCCGCCGTCACAGGACCCGTGCCCCCGATCGGACCGGCCCGCCGCCTGCCGGACTCCCGCCGGTCCGCCGCCGGACTCCGCGGCCGTCACACGGCCGGATTCCCTGTCCGGCCGCGCGGGGCCGGGAGTAGCGTGGACGCACCACACGCGGGCGGCCCGACCGGGTGGCCCCCCGGCCCGCAGCGCCGAGGGGATGACCATGAGCAGCAAGCAGATCGTACTCACCGCGGGCGCCGACCTCTTCGGACACCGGGACCCTGCGGCCCTCGACCGGTACTGGGCCCCGGACTTCCGGCAGCACTCCGGGCTCGGGCCCGACGGCCGGGAGGGGCTCCGCGCCGTCCTCGAGCAGCTGCCGGACGACTTCCGGATCGACACCCTGCGCGTGCTCGAGGACGGGGACATGGTCGCCGTCCACTGCGTCTACCACGGTCTCGGTCCGGAACCCCTGGTGGCGGTGGACGTCTTCCGCGTGGCCGGCGACCGGCTCGCCGAGCACTGGGACGCCCTCGAGCCGCTGCCCCGCGGAGCCGCCGGCGCGCACCGGGTCGACGGCCCCCGGCAGGTCACGGACCACGAGCACACCGCGGCGAACAAGGCGCTGATCACCGAGTGGGTGCACGAACGTCTCCTCGGCGCGGACCGGGAGGCCCTCGAGGAGCTGGCCCGCGACCCGCGCTTCGTCGAGCACGGCGCCGGACCGGAGTCCCGGCTCGCCCGGCGCGCCCTCCACCGGGTGCTCGGCGAGGGCGGCTTCGTCCTCACCGTCACCGAGGGGGTGCTCGAGCCCGACGGCGAGGGCGGGGAGCCCGGCGACCCGCGTCCGGCCGGCTGCTACGACCTGTGGCGGGTCGCCGACGGGCGGATCCTCGAGCACTGGGAGGTCGTCCAGCCCGTCCCGGAGCGGATGCCGCACGACAACGGGTTCTTCTGACCGGGCGGCCGCCTCCGCGGCGGTCCGGGCGGGTCCCCGGCCGCGGGGCCGGGCCCCGCCTCGCCCGGCACCGACGGGCGGCTAGACTGGCGGAACACCTGACACGGGGTGCCGCGCGAGCGGCTGAGATCACACCCGTCGAACCTGATCTAGCCAGTACTAGCGAAGGGATGTCGCTGATGCGCGATGCCGTACCCCTGCCCGCCCGCACCGCAGGAGCCGAAGGGGCGCCGCCGGACCCCGCGCTCGCCGAGGACGCCGCCACGGCCCTCGAGGAGCTGCGCACCGCGGCGCCGCTGGTGCAGTGCATCACCAACACCGTGGTCGCCAACGTCACCGCCAACGTCCTGCTGGCCGTGGGCGCCTCCCCGGCCATGACCGACATCCAGGGCGAGGGCGGGATCTTCGCGGAGCTCGCCGACGGACTGCTCGTCAACACCGGCACGCCCACCGCCGAGCAGCGCGGGGCCGCCTACGAGGCGGTCGGCGCCCGGCAGCGGGCCGGACTCGCCTGGGTGCTGGACCCCGTGGCCGTGGGCGCCCTGCCCGTGCGCACCGCGCTGGCCCGCGACCTGCTGCGGCACCGGCCGGCGATCGTGCGCGGCAACGCCTCGGAGATCATGGGCCTCGCCGGCGGCGCCGGAGGGCGGGGCACGGACGCCACCCACGGCGTCGACGCCGCCCGGGACGCCGCCGCCGCGATCGCCGCGCAGGCCGGCTCCGCGGTGGCCGTCTCCGGGCCGGTCGACCTCGTGCGCGCCCCGGACGGGAGCGTGGTGCGCGTGCCGCACGGCACGCCGTTGCTCACCCGGATCACCGGCGGCGGATGCGCCCTGGGCGCCCTGATGGCCGCCTTCACCGCCGTGCGCGCCGACCCCGCCGCGGCGGCGACCGCCGCCACGACGGTCTACACCCTGGCGGCCGAGGACGCCGCCGCCGGCTGCGCCGGCCCCGGATCCTTCGCCGTGGCCCTGCTGGACCGGCTGCACGCCATCACCCCGGAGCAGCTCGCCGCCCGGGCGGAGCTCGTGCGCGAGGAGGGTGCCCGGTGAGCGCCCGCCTCGACCCCGCCGCCCTGGCCCTGCACCTCGTCACCGACACGGCGCTCAGCGCCCCGCGCAGCGTGCCCGACGTCGTGGCGGCCGCCGTGGCCGGGGGAGCCACCATGGTCCAGGTCCGGGAGAAGCACGCCCCGGCCCGGGACCTGGTCGCCCTGCTCGTGGCCGTCGCGGAGCGCGTGGGCCGGGACGTCCCCGTGCTCGTCGACGACCGCGCCGACGCCTACCTGGCCGCCCGGGCGGCCGGGGCGCCCGTGGCCGGGGTGCACGTCGGCCAGTCCGACCTGCCCGTGGAGCTGGCCCGGCGGATCTGCGGACCGGACACGGTGCTGGGCCTGAGCGCCGCCACGGCGCCGGAGCTCGACGCGGCCGCCGCCCTGCCCCCGGGCACCGTCGACTACCTGGGCGTCGGCGCCGTGCGCGCCACCCGCACCAAGCCAGACCACCCGGAGCCGCTGGGCGTCGAGGGGTTCGCCCGTGCCGCGGCACGCACCGTCCTGCCGTGCCTGGCGATCGGCGGGGTGCGGGTCGAGGACGCCGCGGCCCTGCGTGCCGCCGGGGCGGCCGGACTGGCCGTGGTCTCCGGCATCTGCGCCGACCCCGATCCCGCGGCCGCGGCCGCCCGCTACGTGCGCGCCTTCGGCCGCGTCCCCGAGGAGGTGGCCCGATGAGCCCCCGGGTGCCCCGCGTCCTGGCCGTGGCCGGCACCGACCCCACCGGCGGGGCGGGACAGCACGCGGACCTGAAGTCGATCGCGGCGATGGGCGGCTACGGCATGAGTGCCGTGACGGCCGTCGTGGTGCAGAACACCCTCGGGGTGCGCTCCGTCCACGTCCCTCCCACGGAGTTCCTCGCCGCCCAGCTGGACGCCGTCGCCGAGGACGTCGAGATCGACGCGGTGAAGATCGGCATGCTCGGCTCCGTGCCGGTGATCGAGACGGTGACCCGCTGGCTCGAGGACCGCCGGCCGCCGGTGGTGGTGCTGGACCCCGTCATGGTCGCGACCTCCGGCGGGCGCCTGCTCGAGCGGGAGGCCGAGGACGCGCTGCGCGCGATGCTCGGCCACGCCGACCTCGTCACCCCCAACCTGCCCGAGCTCGCGGTGCTCGCCCAGGAGGAGGTCGCGTCCTCCTGGGCGGAGGCTCTGGCGCAGGGCCACCGGGTGGCCCGGGCCCACGGCACCCTGGTGCTCGTCAAGGGCGGGCACCTCACCGGGGACCGGACCCCCGACGCCCTCGTGGGTCCGGACGCGCCGGAGCCCCTCGTCGCGTTCGACGGCGCCCGGGTGCCCACCGAGAACTCCCACGGCACCGGCTGCTCGCTCTCCTCGGCGCTGGCCACCCTGCAGGCCCGGCACGGGGACTGGGCGCACAGCCTCGGCATCGCCCGTGCGTGGCTGCGCGGGGCGCTCGAGCGCTCCGGGGACCTGGCCGTCGGCCACGGCAGCGGCCCGGTGCACCACTTCCACCACGTCCAGGACGCGCTCGAGAGCTGGGGCGCGGCACCGGCCCGGTTCAGCGACGAGCTCTGGGCGGCCTCCGCCGGGCTGCGCCGGGAGATCGAGGAGCTCGACTTCGTCCGCGGCCTGGGCGACGGCCGGCTCGAGCCCGAGCGGTTCCTCGCCTACCTGGACCAGGACCTGCAGTACCTCGACGGCTACAGCCGGGCGCTGACCCTGCTCGCCGCCCGGGCCCCGGACGAGCGGCAGCGGCTGTTCTTCGCGACCGGCGCGGTGTCCTGCACCGAGACGGAGGGCGAGCTGCACCGGGCCCGCCTGCGGCACGCCGAGCCCGGGGCCGCCGGCGCCGGTCCCGGGGAGGTGACGCGGCGCTACACCTCCTTCCTGCTCGCGGCCACCGCCGCGGAGCCCTACCCGGTGGGCCTCGCCGCGGTGCTGCCGTGCTTCTGGGTCTACGCCGACGTCGGCCGGCACCTGGGGGAGCTCGCGGCGGCCGCCGGGGCCGCCGAGCACTCCTACGCGGACTGGCTCGCCACCTACGCCGACGAGGGCTTCCAGGAGGCGACCCGCACGGCCCGGGAGCTGCTCGACGAGGCCGCCCGGGGCGCGTCCCCGGCCGTGCGGGAGCGGATGCGGGAGGTGTTCCTGGAGGCCTGCGCCCTGGAGCGGGACTTCTTCGCCGCGCCGGTCCCGGCGGTTCGGTTGGCGGGCATTGACGGGATCGAGTAGTCTTGATCTTCGGTGCCATGCCGGTGCGCGCGTGTTCCAACTCGACACCCCACCTGGCGGCACATGCGGGTGCAGTTCCTGAATTGCGGCGAACCTGCGCTGACCACGGCCTGGTCCCACGGGCCGGTCACCGTCAGCTCGTCTCAACGTCGTTGGTCCTGACAGGGGTGCGCTCGACCCACACTGTTTACACATGACGTCGAGAGAAGTGAGTTCCCAAGTGGTGTACGCGATTGTCCGCGCTGGCGGCCGCCAGGAAAAGGTTTCCGTCGGAGACCTCGTTACCCTTGACCGCGTCGCCGGCGGAGCAGGCAGCACCATCGAGCTTCCTGCTCTTCTGCTGGTGGACGGGGACAAGATCACCTCGGATGCCCAGACCCTGGCCGGCGTGAAGGTCACGGCCGAGATCGTCGGCGACCTGCGCGGTCCCAAGATCTCCATCCAGAAGTTCAAGAACAAGACCGGCTACAAGAAGCGCCAGGGCTTCCGGGCCGAGCTGACCACCGTCAAGGTGACCGGTATCGACGCCTGATCGGCGCGATTCCCCCTCCACATACCGGACGCCAGTCCCAACACGAAGGTAGGCACACCTCATGGCACACAAGAAGGGCGCGAGCTCCACTCGCAACGGTCGGGATTCCAACGCGCAGTACCTCGGCGTGAAGCGCTTCGGCGGCCAGACCGTCAACGCCGGCGAGATCCTCGTCCGCCAGCGCGGCACGCACTTCCACCCCGGCCTGAACGTCGGCCGCGGTGGCGACGACACCCTGTTCGCCCTGGCCGCCGGCCAGGTCGAGTTCGGCACCCGCCGGGGCCGCAAGGTCGTCAACATCCAGGCTGCCGCCGAGTAGTCGACCGGGCCGGTCCGCCGGCCCCCGGTGCGGGACCCGTCCCGCACCACCCATGTCTGATCTGTGGAGGGTGGGTGCGTCCAGCGCCCGCCCTCTACAGTTTTAACGTGGCCCGTGCGCGGGCCCGCCCGTTCATGACCCAGAGGAGCTCTCCGTGGCCAGTTTCGTCGACCGCGTCGTCCTGCACGTCTCCGGCGGTTCCGGGGGGCACGGCTGCGTGTCCATCCGCCGCGAGAAGTTCAAGCCGCTCGGCGGGCCGGACGGAGGCAACGGGGGCGACGGCGGCAACGTGATCCTGCGCGTGGACGGCCAGACCACCACCCTGCTCAACTACCACCACGCCCCCCATCGCTCCGCGCCCAACGGCGGACCCGGCAAGGGCGACCTCCGGCACGGCCACCAGGGCGAGGACCTGGTGCTCTCGGTGCCCGACGGCACCGTGGTCAAGGACGGCGACGGCAACGTCCTGGCCGACCTCGTGGGCGAGGGCGCCGAGTTCGTCGCCGCCCCCGGCGGTCAGGGCGGGCTCGGCAACGCCGCGCTGGCCTCGGTCAAGCGCAAGGCCCCCGGCTTCGCCCTCCTGGGCACCCCGGGCGCCTCCCGGGACGTGGTCCTGGAGCTGAAGTCGATCGCGGACATCGCCCTGGTCGGCTATCCCTCGGCCGGCAAGTCCAGCCTGATCGCGGCGATCAGCGCGGCCCGGCCGAAGATCGCCGACTACCCGTTCACCACGCTCGTGCCCAACCTGGGGGTCGTCCAGGCCGGGGACGTGCGCTACACCGTCGCGGACGTGCCCGGGCTGATCCCGGGGGCCTCCGAGGGCAAGGGCCTGGGCCTGGAGTTCCTGCGCCACGTGGAGCGCTGCGCCGCCCTCGTGCACGTCCTGGACTGCGCCACCCTCGAGCCCGGCCGGGACCCGATCTCCGACCTGGAGACCATCGAGGCGGAGCTCGCCGGCTACGCCGTGGACGGCGACCTCGACGGCGGGGACGCGCTGCCGCTCAACGAACGACCCCGGCTGGTGGTGCTCAACAAGATCGACGTGCCCGAGGCCCGCGAGCTGGCCGACTTCGTGCGCCCCGAGCTCGAGTCCCGCGGCTACCGCGTCTTCGAGATCTCCACCGCCTCCCACGAGGGGCTGCGCCCGCTGACCTTCGCGATGGGCGAGGTCGTGGAGCAGGCCCGGGCCGCGCGCCCGGCCCCGGCGGAGGCCCCGCGCGTGGTGCTGCGGCCGAAGGGCGTGCGCGGGCCCGAGTTCACCATCACCCGCGAGGAGCGCAACCTCGAGCCGCTGTGGCACGTGCGCGGGGACAAGCCCGACCGCTGGATCCTGCAGACCGACTTCAACAACGAGGAGGCGGTGGGCTACCTCGCCGACCGCCTCGCGAAGCTCGGCGTGGAGGCCGGGCTGTTCAAGCAGGGCGCCCGGCCCGGGGACGCCGTGCTCATCGGCCCGGAGGACAACGGCGTGGTCTTCGACTGGGAGCCCACGATGGTCGGGGGTGCGGAGCTGCTCGCCGGCCCGCGCGGCACCGACCTGCGCTTCGCCGACATCGACCGCCCGACCCGCGAGCAGAAGCGCCAGCAGTACCAGGAGCGCAAGGACGCCAAGGCCGCGGCCCGCGCCGAGCTCGAGGCCGAGCGCACCGCCGGGGTGTGGACCGAGTCGGTCGACGCCCGCCGGGGCGGGACCGAGCCGGACCCCGGCGCCGACGACTGACGGCCGACCACCGGCACGGACCGACCGACCGGCACGGACCGACCGACCGGACACGACCGGCCCGGCCCGTGAGCACCCCGGGACACGGCGGACCCGGGGCCGACCGTCCGGTCACCGACGACACCGACCCGCCGCACGACCATCACGACCGACCCCCCTACCGACGACGCCCACCGCACAGGGAGACGCACAGGATGAACGAGCAGACGACCCAGATCGACGTCGAGCGCCTCGAGGAGGTCGCGGAGAAGTCCGCGGTCCAGCTCAGCAGCGAGAACCGCGGCAAGAACCGGCGCAGCCCGATCGAGCGCCGGGAGGACATCCCGCGCGCCCACCGCGTGGTGGTGAAGGTCGGCTCGTCGTCGCTGACGTCCATCGAGAGCTCCATCGACGAGCAGGCCGTGCGGATGATCGTGGACGCCCTGGGGGAGACCAAGGCGCGCGGCATCGAAATCGTGTTCGTCTCCTCGGGCGCGATCACGGCCGGGCTGGCGCCCCTGGGGCTGTCCCGGCGGCCCAAAAACCTCGCCGGCAAGCAGGCTGCGGCCGCCGTGGGCCAGGGCCTGCTCATGGGCCGCTACATCGAGTCGTTCGCCCGCTACGGCGTCACCGTGGGTCAGGTGCTCGTGACCGCCGAGGACCTCATGCGGCGCAGCCACTACAAGAACACCCACCGCCAGATCGAACGGCTCCTGGACTTCGGCGTGCTGCCGATCGTCAACGAGAACGACGCGGTGTCCAGCCAGGAGATCAAGTTCGGCGACAACGACCGGATCGCCGCCCTCATCGCCCACCTGATCAAGGCCGACGTCCTGCTGCTGCTGTCCGACGTCGACGCCCTCTACACCAAGGACCCTCGCAAGGGCGGGGACCGGATCCCGGTGGTCAACGATCCCATCAAGGACCTCGAGGGCGTGCAGATCGGCTCCGTGGGGGCCGCCGGCGTGGGCTCCGGCGGCATGGTCACCAAGGTCCAGGCGGCCCGCATCGCGGCGGCCTCGGGCATCCCCGCCCTCGTCACCTCGGCGCAGAACATCACCCGCGCCCTGCACGGGGAGGACGTCGGGACCTGGTTCGCGACCTCCGGGGGCCGCCGCAACGTGCGGCTGCTGTGGCTGGCCCACCTCGCCGACATCAAGGGCTCGCTGACCCTGGACCCGGGCGCGTGGAGGCGATCCGGGACCGCAACTCCCTGCTGGCCGCCGGCGTCGTCGGGGTCTCCGGCACCTTCGAGGCGGGGGAGCCGGTCTCCCTGCGGGACCCGGACGGCAGGGAGATCGCCCACGGGCTCAGCAACTACTCCTCGGACGAGATCCCCCCGATGCTCGGCAAGTCCACCTCGGTGCTCGCGGACGAGCTGGGCGACGACTACAGCCGGGAGCTCGTGCACGTGGACAACCTGGTGGTTCTGCGCGCCCGGGGTGCGCGGACTAAACTGAAGAAATGACTTCCGCCGCACACGATTCCGTGACCACCGACGAAGCCACTCCCACGACCGGCAAGGCGGTCGTGTCCGACACCGGCGTGATCGCCACCTTCGGCGAGGACCCGGTCGCCGGCGTGTCCGCCATGGCCGACGACGCCCGCGACGCCGCCCGCATCCTCGCCCGCGCCACCCGCACCTGGAAGGACCGCGCGCTGCTGGCCGTCGCGGACCGGATCGAGCGCAAGCAGGACGTCGTGCTCGCCGCCAACGCCAAGGACCTCGAGCGCGGCCGCGTGAACGGGACCTCCGAGGCCCTGCTGGACCGCCTGAAGCTCGACGCCCAGCGGATCACCGGCCTGGCCGAGAGCCTGCGCGAGCTCGCCGCGCTGCCCGACCCCGTGGGCGGCTTCGTCCGCGGCAGCACCCTGCCCAACGGCCTGCGGATGCGCCAGGTGCGCGTGCCGATGGGCGTGGTGGGCGCCATCTACGAGGCCCGCCCGAACGTGACCGTCGACATCGCCGGCATCGCGCTGAAGTCCGGCAACGCCGTGCTGCTGCGCGGCGGCTCGGCCGCGGAGGAGAGCAACCGGGCCCTCGTGGGCATCATCCGCGACTCCCTCGCCGACGTGAAGCTGCCCGTGGACTGCGTCCAGAGCATCGACGAGTACGGCCGCGAGGGCGCGAACGCCCTGATGGGTGCCCAGGGCAAGGTCGACGTCCTCATCCCGCGCGGCGGGCACGGGCTGATCCAGTCGGTCGTGCAGAACGCGAAGGTCCCCGTGATCGAGACCGGCGAGGGCAACGTGCACCTGTTCGTCGACCACTCCGCGTCGAAGGACATGGCCGTCGACCTCGTCGTGAACTCCAAGACCCACCGCACCAGCACGTGCAACACCACGGAGACGCTGCTGCTGCACAGCGGCTTCGCGCACGGGGACTCCGTCCTGGCGGCACTCGACCGCGCCGGGGTGACCCTGCACGTCGACGAGCGCGCCGAGGCGATGCTGCCGGCCGGCAGCCACCACGTCCGCGCCACCGACGAGGACTGGGCCGCCGAGTACCTGTCCATGGACCTGGCCGTGAAGGTGGTCGACTCCCTGGACGAGGCGCTCGAGCACATCGACCGGTGGTCCACTCGGCACACCGAGGCCATCGTGACCAACGACCTCGCCCACGCCGAGCGCTTCGTGGCGGAGATCGACGCCGCCGCGGTCATGGTCAACGCCTCCACCCGGTTCACCGACGGCGGGCAGCTGGGCCTCGGCGCCGAGATCGGCATCTCCACCCAGAAGATGCACGCGCGCGGCCCGATGGGCCTGGAGGAGCTGACCACCACGAAGTGGATCGTCCAGGGCGACGGGCACGTCCGCGCCTGAGCCGCACGCGGCGGGCCCGCCGCGGATTCAGTACCATGAGAACCGTCCGGGCCCGCCGGCCGAGGCGGCACGGGCCGCTCACCGACTTCCGGCTCCGCGCCGGCACCTGAAGGGATCCCCATGCTCCAGCAGTCCGTCACCACCGTCCTCGCCGCCGTCGAGGGCGGGCACGCCGCCGCCGAGGCCGGGATCCCGCCCGTCGTGTGGGGCGGATCCGTGTTCGTCGTGCTGATCGGTCTGATGATCGTGGCGATGTCCTTCGCCAACCGCGGGCTCAGCCCGGAGGCCGGCCAGCACCAGGACCCCGCGGACCTGCCGGCGGACGAGCAGGCGCTGCTCGCCGACTACGCCGCCAAGCGGCACGGCTGAGCCGGGGAGTCCCTTCGTCGTGACGACCGCCGCGCAGGACGCCTCCGCCCGCTCCCGGGACCTGCCCGCGACGGGGACGGCCGTCCCGGCCCGCCGACCCGGACGCACCCGGCTCGGCGTGATGGGCGGGACGTTCGACCCGATCCACCACGGCCACCTCGTGGCCGCCTCCGAGGTGGCGGGGGAGTTCGACCTCGACGAGGTCGTGTTCGTGCCCACCGGCCACCCGTGGCAGAAGGCCGCCGGGGCCGTGAGCCCCGCGGAGCACCGCTACCTGATGACGGTGATCGCCACGGCGTCCAACCCGCGCTTCACCGTCAGCCGCGTCGACATCGAGCGCGACGGCCCGACGTTCACGGTGGACACCCTGCGCGACCTGAAGCGCCAGCGCCCGGAGGCGGACCTGTTCTTCATCACCGGCGCCGACGTCATGGCGGAGATCCTGACGTGGAAGGGCGCCGAGGAGCTGTGGGAGCTCGCCCACTTCGTGGGGGTGACGCGCCCGGGCCACGACCTCGCCGCGCCCGTGGGGTCCAGCGGGGTGAACCTGCTCGAGGTGCCGGCCATGGCGATCTCCTCCACGGACTGCCGCGCCCGGGTGGCCCAGCACAAGCCCGTCTGGTACCTCGTGCCCGACGGCGTGGTGCAGTACATCAACAAGTACGGCCTGTACCTCGGCCCGGAGGCGAGCGCGGAGGCCGGGCACGTCGGCGCGCATCCGGGCACCGTCCCGGTGGAGGCCCCCTGATGCCCGGCAACGACGAGGCCCGGGACGACAGAACCCCGGATGACGGGGCCTACGACGCCGGGACCCACGACGCTGGGCAGCCGGCTCCCTCCGGGCCCGCCCCGATCATCGACCTCGGCGGGGACGCCGTGCCGGTGCGGCCCGTGAAGCCCCTCGGGCCGCGGCGGCTGGCCCGCCTGCAGCGGGAGCTGGCCGAACGCTCCCGCGAGCTGCAGCAGACCGGCGGGGACCCGGCCGACCCGGACCTGCTCGAGAAGCAGCGCCGCTTCGCCGAGCTCGCCGCCCAGGCCGAGCAGGCCAATGCGCCCTCCGCCGGCGGTGCCGGCGTCCCCGCGCCCGTGACGCCGCAGCCTCCCGCGGCGCGGACCGCCCCTGCCGAGCCGGCGCCCGCGGAGCCGCCGCCCGGCGAGCCCACGCCTCCGGAGGCGACCGAGCAGATCACCGTCGTCTTCCCCGGTGCGGACGGCACGACCGGCACGGACGGGCACGTGGGCCACGACCCGGTGCACGTCGACCCCTCCCTGTTCAGCAACCGGCTCGCGCCGGAGGAGCTGGCCGCGCTCACGCACATCGAGATCGTCGCCCCCGCCGAGCACCACGGCTCGCACGCGGCGGCCCCCGAGGATCCCGGTGACGCGACGGCACCGCAGTCGGACCCGCCGGAGACCGCGCCCCCGGTGGCCGCCCTGCCGGAGCCGGCGGGGGAGCGGGCCGAGGAGGAGCCGGAGCCGCCGGCCGCTCCGGTGCCCGCCTCGGCGGCGGGCGGCCTGGAGCTGCTCGAGCCGCGCGAGTACCGGCGCGGGGCCGCAGGTCGCCGACTGGCTCTGCTGCTGCTGGTCCTGCTGGCGGCGCTGGCCGTGGTGCTGGTGCTCTTCGTCCTCTGAGGGCGCTCCCTCCCTCCTGTTCACCATCCGTTCGCTCCACACCGTCCCCTCGAGGGGACGGAACCACCGGTTCACCGGGAAAGGATCCTCCTTGACTGTCAATGATTTCTCCCTGTCCATCCTCCGGATCGCGGCCGCCGCGGCCGACGCCAAGCAGGCCCACGACATCGTGGCCCTGGACGTCAGCGAGGCGCTGGGCATCACCGACGCGTTCCTCGTCGCCTCCGCCTCCAACGAGCGGCTCGTCAACGCCGTCGTCGACGAGATCGAGGAGAAGCTCGTCGAGCGGCTCGACCTGCGCCCGATCCGCCGGGAGGGCCGCTCCGAGGGCAGGTGGGTCCTCCTCGACTACGGCGACGTGGTCATCCACGTCCAGCACGACGAGGACCGGGCCTTCTACGCGCTCGAGCGGCTCTGGCGGGACAGCCCCGTGGTCGATCTGGGGCCGTCCCAGCAGGGCGCCACCGCGCCGGAGGAGTCCGCTCCGTCCCCCGCGTCCGACGATTTGCCTTGATCCGGATCAGCTGTCTAGTATGAATGCGTTGCCCAGCGGGGCGCAGGATCAACCGGAAAAGGGTGACCGAAAAGGGAACTCCGAGGTTGTGATAGTGTTCCGGAGGTAACGACCTGGGGCTGTGGCGCAGCTGGTAGCGCATTTGCATGGCATGCAAAGGGTCAGGGGTTCGAGTCCCCTCAGCTCCACCAGGACGAAAGAGCCCGTTCCGCACCACGCGGAACGGGCTCTTTCGCTGTCCCGGCCACGGCTCCGCCCGCCGTGCCGCCCACCGTGTCCTTCACTGGGCCGTTCCGGGCCCCGCGCCACAAAAGCCGCGCTCGCCCGCATCCCTTCCGCTCGTTGATGTGTCCTGTTAGCGTCTGCTCCACCGGCGGCCGACCTCCGTGAGCTGTATCACGACGTGTCGGGATCCGCCGGACACTCGCGCCTCGCGGTGCACATTCCAGCGGACATCCTCAACGGAAGAGGTCATGATGGCAGGCAACAGAGCAGTCGCCTACAAGGGTCCCGGCAAGGTCGAGGTCATCGACACCGACTACCCGGAGTTCGAGCTCAAGGACGCACCCGGCATCAACACCGCCAACATCGGCCGCAAGGTCCCGCACGGGGTCATCCTCCGGACCGTGGCCACCAACATCTGCGGCTCCGACCAGCACATGGTCCGCGGCCGCACCACGGCCCCCACGGACCTGGTCCTGGGTCACGAGATCACGGGCGAGGTCGTGGAGGTCGGCCCCGACGTGGAGTTCATCAAGGTGGGGGACATCGTCTCCGTGCCCTTCAACATCTCCTGCGGGCGCTGCCGCAACTGCAAGGAGCGCAAGACCGGCATCTGCCTCAACGTCAACCCGGACCGGCCCGGCTCCGCCTACGGCTACGTGGACATGGGCGGCTGGGTCGGCGGACAGGCCGAGCACGTCCTGGTGCCCTACGCCGACTGGAACCTGCTGAAGTTCCCGGACCGGGACCAGGCCCTGGAGAAGATCATGGACCTGACCATGCTCTCCGACATCCTGCCCACCGGCTACCACGGCGTGGTCACGGCCGGGGTGGGGGTCGGCTCGACCGTCTACATCGCCGGCGCCGGCCCGGTCGGCCTGGCCGCGGCGGCCTCGGCCCACCTGCTCGGGGCGGCCGTGGTGATCGTGGGCGACATGAACGAGGAGCGTCTGGCGCAGGCCCGCAGCTTCGGCTGCGAGACCGTGGACGTGTCCAAGGGCGCGCCGGCCGAGCAGATCGAGCAGATCCTCGGCGTGCCGGAGGTCGACTGCGGCGTGGACGCGGTGGGCTTCGAGGCCCGCGGGCACGGCAAGGACGCCTCCCACGAGGCCCCGGCCACCGTGCTGAACTCCCTGATGGACATCACCGCCGCCGGTGGGGCCCTGGGCATTCCGGGTCTCTACGTCACCGGGGACCCGGGGGCGGTCGACGAGGCCGCCAAGAAGGGCTCCCTGTCCATCAGCCTCGGCACCGGCTGGGCCAAGTCCCTGTCCTTCACCACCGGCCAGTGCCCGGTCATGAAGTACAACCGGCAGCTGATGATGGCGATCCTGCACGACAAGATCCAGATCGCGAAGGCCGTCAACGCCAAGGCCATCCCGCTGGAGGAGGCGCCGCGGGCCTACGCCGAGTTCGACGCCGGGGCCGCCACGAAGTACGTGCTCAACCCCAACGGCTACATCAAGAACTAGCCGCAGCAGCCAGCGCGGCGACGCACGCCCACGGGGTGCCGTGGACCGGGAAACCGGCCCGCGGCGCCCCGCGGGGCGCCGCCGTGACCCGGGCGGGCGCTGTGAAACACTGGGCGCATGGCGAAGAAATCCGACAGCTCGGACCTCCTGCAGACCGTCGACCAGGTCACCGAAGAAGCCATCAACGTGGGCTACCGCCTCGAGCAGCGGTTCCACCGGTTCCGCCAGCGCCGCGCCGAGTCCCGGGGCGACATCCCCGTCATGGTCGCCTTCGAGGGCTACGGGTCCGAGCACCACGTGCGGGTGCTGGGCCGGGCGTTGCTGAAGACCCGCGGGCTGATCGAGTCCACCGACGAGAGCGCCGAGTCCATCCGCGGCTGGCGCTCCTTCACCTCCGTGCCCATCGCCTTCGCCCACGTCAACGTCTGGATCGACGAGTACGAGTTCCACCTGGTGGCCGACAAGGGCGGAGTGATCGACGTCGACCTGCAGGTGTCCCTGCCCCCCGGTGAGCACACCGTGTGGATGCAGACGGAGGGCTCGGACGTCGTCGAGGCCCGGGTGTTCGTCGTCGCCGACGAGCAGCGGATCGGCGTGGTCTCCGACGTCGACGACACCGTCATGGTCACCGCCCTGCCCCGCCCCCTGCTGGCGGCCTGGAACTCCTTCGTGCTCAACGAGCACGCCCGCACCCCGACCCCGGGCATGGCCGTGATGATGGACCGGCTGCTGCACCGCCACCACGAGGCGCCCTTCGTCTACCTCTCCACGGGCGCCTGGAACGTGGCGCCCACCCTGCGCCGGTTCCTCACCCGCAACGCCTATCCGGACGGGGCCCTGCTGCTCACCGACTGGGGGCCCACCACGGACCGCTGGTTCCGGGCCGGCTCGGCCCACAAGGTGCAGAACCTCGAGCGCCTGGCCCGGAACTTCCCGGAGGTGCGCTGGATCCTCATCGGCGACGACGGCCAGCACGACCCCGAGATCTACAGCGGCTTCGTGCACCGCTATCCCGACCACGTGGCCGCGATCGTGATCCGCAACCTGTCCCCGGCCGAGGCGGTCCTGGCCGGCAACCCCCTCGTCAACGAGGAGCGGCGGGTGAGCATCCCCGAGGGGACGCTGTGGATCGAGGGCAACGACGGCGCCTCGATCTCCCGCCAGCTCGCCGAGCACGGACTGCTCTGAGCGGCAGGCCGACCCGCCCGCGGCGTGGAACGTCCGAGCGCGATCCTACGCTGGAGCCATGACCAGCACCCACAGCACCCTCACCGCCGCCGCCCCGGCCGCCACCACCGGGGAATTCCCGGCGGTCGACGCCGCCGTCGCCCGGGCCCGGGCGTCCTTCGTCCCGGACCTGGACCTCGAGGCCCGGCTGGACCGGCTCCAGCGGCTGGAGGACCTCCTGCGGGAGAACCGTGAGGCGCTCCAGGACGCCCTCGCGGCCGACCTCGGCAAGCCCCCTGCCGAGGCGTGGCTGACCGAGATCGGCTTCACCCTCGAGGAGATCGCCGGGATCCGCAAGGAGCTGCGCCGCTGGATGGCCCCGGTGCGGATCCCGGTCCCGCTGAGCCTGGCCCCGGCCCGCTCCCGGATCGAGCACCAGCCGCTCGGCTCCGTGCTGGTGATGGCGCCGTGGAACTACCCCGTCCAGCTCGTCCTGAGTCCGCTGGCGGGAGCGCTCGCCGCCGGCAACACCGTCGTCGTCAAGCCCTCCGAGGTCTCCGCGACGGTCTCCGCGGTGCTGGCCGGACTGCTCGAGACGTACCTGGGGGACTGCGTCAGCGTGGTCGAGGGCGGCGTCCCGGAGACCACCCGGCTGCTGGAGCACCGCTTCGACCACGTCTTCTACACCGGCAACGGGACGGTCGCCCGGATCGTGATGGCCGCGGCCGCCCGGCACCTGACGCCGGTGACCCTCGAGCTGGGCGGGAAGTCCCCGGTCTGGGTGGACGGCTCGACCGATCTGCGCACGGCCGCGCGGCGGATCGTGTGGGGGAAGTTCCTCAACGCCGGCCAGACCTGCGTGGCCCCGGACCACGTCCTCGGCACGCCCGGGACGCTGGCCGCCCTCGAGCCCGAGCTGGTGCGGGCGGTGGGGGAGCTCTACGGGGAGGACCCGCGCCGCAGCGGCTCCTACGGGCGGATCGTCACCGAGCGCCACCTCGACCGGCTCACCGGCCTCCTGGACCAGGTCCCTGCCGAGGACGTGGTGTGCGGCGGCGCGGCCGACCCGGAGGCGCGCTACCTGGCGCCCACCGTGGTGCGTTCGGCGCCGGACGGCCCGCTGATGGCCGAGGAGATCTTCGGGCCCGTCCTGCCGCTGGTGCCGGTGGAGTCGGCCGAGCACGCGGTGGAGCTGGTGATCGGGCGGGACAAACCGCTGGCCCTGTACGTCTTCACCGAGGAGAAGGCGGTCAAGGAGCTCTTCCGCCGGCGCACGTCCTCCGGCGGGCTGTCCTTCAACGCGCCGCTGCTGCAGCTGAGCAGCCCGGAGCTGCCCTTCGGCGGGGTGGGGGAGAGCGGGACCGGCGCCTACCACGGGAAGTTCTCGTTCACCACGTTCTCCCACGCGCGAGCGGTCCTGGACAAGCCGCTGGCCCCCGACACCCTGCGGGTCGTCTACCCGCCCTACCGGGGCCTGCGGGCCCTGCTCGCCGGCGCGGCGGTCGGTCTGCGACGCCCCCGCCGCCGGAGCCGACACGCCGTGTCCGAAAATTAATTCGGTCCACCGCCACGGGGCCCCGCGGAGCGCACAGCCTGTGCATATCGGGGCCCCGGTCGCGGATTTCCGCGACCCCCGCGGACGGTGCCCTGTGGATGGCCGAGGCCCGCCCTGGGGATAGCCGGAGAGGAGCTGTGGACAACCGTCACCACTGCATCTAGGGGTCACTTCCCCTTCCGGACACTAGATGTAGTATTGAAATCAGCCACCCGGAGAGACCCCTTCACCGCCGCAGAGTCTGCGGAAGTCCCGGATCTCCCCCGAAAAAACCACCCGAGCGACCAAGGGGAAACAGCGATGTCCGTGACCGTGTACAGCAAGCCGTCCTGCGTCCAGTGCAATGCCACCTACCGGGCCCTGACCAAGAAGGGCATCGAGTACAACGTCGTCGACGTCACCGAGGATGAGGCGGCCCTGGCCCACGTCCTGGCGCTGGGCTACCAGCAGGTCCCGGTCGTCGAGACGCCCACCGAGCACTGGTCCGGCTACCGTCCGGACAAGATCACCTCCCTGGCCGTCCTGCTCTCGGCCTGAGGCCCGCGCGCCGCCCGCTTCCCCGCGGCGCCCGGTCCCGGACCCGGATACAGGACCACCGGCCACCGACCCACCCCGGAGCGCGGAAGCACATGAGCACGAACCTCCCCGGTACCCCCGGGACCGCTCTGCAGGACCCCGGCGCCGCCCGCGCGGCGTCCGAGCCCTGCGCCCCCCTGGTCGTCTACTTCTCCTCGGTCTCCAACAACACGCACCGCTTCGTCGAGAAGCTCGCCGCCCGCGCGGTGCGCCTTCCTCTTCTGACCGGGGAGGAGCCCCCCGAGATGACCGAGCCCTTCGTGCTGGTCGCCCCGACCTACGGGCGGCCCAGCGGCAGCGGGGCCGTTCCGCCGCAGGTCGTGAAGTTCCTCAACCGGGAGGCCAACCGGCGGCTGCTGCGCGGCGTGATCGGCGCGGGCAACACCAACTTCGGGCCGGCGTTCTGCCTGGCCGCGGACAAGATCGCGGCCAAGTGCGACGTCCCCGTCCTCTACAAGTTCGAACTCATGGGCACCTCCGAGGATGTCCGCAAGGTAAACGAAGGATTGGAACAGTTTTGGCGACAATTTCCGCAGCCCCGGGCGTGAGCGTCGAGCCCGGCCACGAGGACAAGCGCGTTCCGCAGAAGTACCAGGGCCTGGGCTACCACGAGCTCAACGCCCTGCTGAACCTCTACGACGCGGACGGCAACATCCAGTTCGACGCCGACCGGCAGGCCGCGCGGCAGTACTTCCTGCAGCACGTCAACAACAACACCGTCTTCTTCCACGACCTCGAGGAGAAGCTCGACTACCTGGTCTCGCACCAGTACTACGAGCCCGAGGTCCTGGCGAAGTACAGCCGGGACTTCATCAAGGAGCTCTCCAAGCGGGCCTACGCGAAGAAGTTCCGCTTCGAGACCTTCCTGGGCGCGTTCAAGTTCTACACGTCCTACACGCTGAAGACCTTCGACGGCCAGCGCTACCTCGAGCGCTTCGAGGACCGCGTGGTCATGGTCTCCCTCTACCTCGCCGACGGCGACGAGACCCTCGCCGCCCAGCTCGTGGACGAGATCATCTCCGGGCGCTTCCAGCCGGCCACCCCCACGTTCCTCAAACGCGGGGCAAGCAGCAGCGCGGCGAGCTCGTCTCCTGCTTCCTGCTGCGCATCGAGGACAACATGGAGTCCATCGGGCGCTCCATCAACTCCGCGCTGCAGCTGTCCAAGCGCGGCGGCGGCGTGGCGTTCGCACTGACCAACATCCGTGAGGCCGGCGCCCCGATCAAGAAGATCGAGAACCAGTCCTCGGGCATCATCCCGATCATGAAGCTGCTGGAGGACTCCTTCTCCTACGCCAACCAGCTCGGTGCCCGCCAGGGCGCGGGGGCGGTGTACCTGCACGCCCACCACCCGGACATCTACAGCTTCCTGGACACCAAGCGGGAGAACGCGGACGAGAAGATCCGGATCAAGACCCTGTCCCTGGGCGTGGTCATCCCGGACATCACGTTCGAGCTGGCCAAGAAGAACCAGGACATGTACCTGTTCTCCCCGTACGACGTGGAGCGGGTCTACGGCATGCCGTTCTCGGACGTGAACGTGAGCGAGAAGTACCACGAGATGGTCGCCGACGGCCGGATCCAGAAGAAGAAGATCAAGGCCCGCGAGTTCTTCCAGACCCTCGCCGAGGTGCAGTTCGAGTCCGGCTACCCGTACGTCATGTTCGAGGACACCGTGAACCGGGCGAACCCGATCGACGGCAAGATCATCATGTCCAACCTGTGCTCCGAGATCCTCCAGGTCTCCGAGCCGTCCACGTACCACGAGGACCTGGACTACGACGAGGTCGGCAAGGACATCTCCTGCAACCTCGGCTCCCTCAACATCGCCCTCACCATGCAGTCCCCGGACTTCGGCCAGTCGGTGGAGACCGCGATCCGGGGCCTCACCGCGGTGTCGGACATGTCCAACATCAACTCGGTGCCCTCGATCGAGCGCGGCAACCAGATGTCCCACGCGGTGGGGCTGGGCCAGATGAACCTGCACGGCTACCTCGCCAAGGAGCACATCCACTACGGCTCCGAGGAAGGCCTCGACTTCACGAACATCTACTTCTACACGGTCACGTACCACGCGATCCGCGCGTCGAACGAGATCGCGAAGGAGCGGCGGGCCACGTTCGCCGGCTTCGAGCGGTCCCAGTACGCGTCGGGGGAGTACTTCGCCAAGTACACCGACCGCGAGTGGGCCCCGGCCACCGGGCGGGTCCGGCAGCTGTTCGCCGAGGCCGGCGTGCACATCCCCACGCAGGAGGACTGGGCGCAGCTCCGGGCCTCGGTGATGGAGCACGGGATGTACAACCAGAACCTCCAGGCCGTCCCGCCGACCGGGTCCATCTCCTACATCAACAACTCGACGTCCTCGATCCACCCGATCGCCTCGAAGATCGAGATCCGCAAGGAGGGCAAGCTGGGCCGCGTGTACTACCCGGCGCCCTTCATGAACAACGAGAACCTGGAGTACTTCCAGGACGCCTACGAGATCGGCTACGAGAAGATCATCGACACCTACGCCGCGGCCACGCAGCACGTGGACCAGGGCCTGTCCCTGACCCTGTTCTTCAAGGACACGGCCACCACCCGCGACATCAACAAGGCGCAGATCTACGCCTGGCGCAAGGGCATCAAGACGATGTACTACTCCCGGATCCGCCAGCTGGCGCTGGAGGGCACGGAGGTCGAGGGCTGCGTGTCCTGCATGCTCTGACCGCCGGCCCCGGCGACCACCACGAACTCCCCGCGCGCGTCGCAGGACGCGCGCGGGGGCCCACCCCGTTCAAGGAAGAGACAGACCATGACGCTGGAGAAGAGCGAGAGCATCGACAAGGTGCAGCTGCTCCACCACCAGGCCCAGGCCATCAACTGGAACCGGATCGAGGACCCGAAGGACGACGAGGTCTGGGACCGCCTGACCGCGAACTTCTGGCTGCCCGAGAAGGTCCCGATCTCCAACGACGTCCCCTCGTGGAAGACGCTGACCCTGGAGGAGCAGGAGCTCACCATGCGGGTCTTCACGGGCCTGACGCTGCTGGACACCATCCAGGGAACCGTGGGCGCCGTCTCCCTGATCCCGGACGCCGTGACCCTGCACGAGGAGGCGGTGTACACCAACATCGCGTTCATGGAGTCCGTGCACGCGAAGTCCTACTCCTCGATCTTCTCGACGCTGTCCTCCATGAAGGACATCGACGACGTGTTCCGCTGGGCCCGGGAGAACCCGTACCTGCAGAAGAAGGCCGAGATCGTCATCAAGTACTACAAGGGCGACGACCCGCTGAAGAAGAAGGTGGCCTCGACCCTGCTCGAGTCCTTCCTCTTCTACTCCGGGTTCTACCTGCCCATGTACTGGTCCTCCCGTGCGAAGCTGACGAACACGGCCGACCTGGTCCGCCTGATCATCCGCGACGAGGCCGTGCACGGCTACTACATCGGCTACAAGTTCCAGCGGGCCATGGCCCAGGAGTCGCAGGAGCGCCAGGACGAGCTGAAGCTCTACACCTACGAGCTGCTCGAGGAGCTCTACGAGAACGAGGTGCTCTACACCCAGTCCCTCTACGACGGGGTGGGATGGACCGAGGACGTCAAGAAGTTCCTGCACTACAACGCCAACAAGGCCCTCAACAACCTGGGCTTCGAGGCGCTGTTCCCGAAGGAGATGACCGACGTCTCGGCGGCGATCCTCTCCGCGCTGTCCCCGAACGCGGACGAGAACCACGACTTCTTCTCCGGCTCGGGTTCCTCCTACGTCATCGGCAAGGCCGTGAACACGGAGGACGAGGACTGGGACTTCTGATCCCCTGTGAGGTGCCGACCTGTCTGAGCAGTGTGGCCCTGTCCGAGCAGGTCGGCCGCCCGCTCTGAGCATCGATCAGATGTGGTGATGTCGCGGTCCACCTGACCTTCCGGTCCCGCCCGATCCCGGCGATCTGATGATCCAGTCGCCGGGATCGGGCGGTTTCGCGGACAAGCATGGTGCCTGTGGATCGTTCTCGGATGCGGTGATGCCGGAGCCGGCGTCCGGGCAGTGCCCTGCCTTCCCCGTCCTGGCTCCCAGGCACTCTGGCTAGGGTCGCCGGATGGACCAGTCAGCCGAGCGTCAGCAGCACATCGTGGACACCCTCGTGGAGGCCCTGGAGGACCTCATGCACGCGAATCCGCTCGCGTTCCGGACCCGGTTCCGAAAGATGGCGGCGGACCCGTACGCGTTCTACCGCGGCAGCGCCGCCCTGTTCTACGCCGACATGGGGGAGCTGGAGGACGCCTGGGCGGATGAGCGCACCAGCCGGGTCTGGATCCAGGGCGATCTGCACGCGGAGAACTTCGGCACGTACATGAGCAGCGAGGGCCGGCTGACCTTCGACGTCAACGACTTCGACGAGGCCTACGTGGGGCACTTCTCCTGGGACCTGCGCCGCTTCGTGGCGTCGCTGTCCCTGCTGTGCTGGCAGAAGGCGCTGCCCTCGGAGGTCGCCCGCGACCTCGTGCGGACCTATCTGCGGGCCTATCTCGACCGGGTCCACGACTACGTGACCGACGGCAGCGCGGACTTCGCGTTCGGGCTGGACGACGCCGAGGGGGCCGTCCTGGGCGTGCTGCACGCCGCCCGCAGCGCCCGCCGGACCCGGTTCCTGGAGTCCATGACCCTCATCGACGCCCACGAACGCCACTTCCTCGACGACGGCTCCACCCGGCGGCTGGAGGAGGACGAGCACCGGAGGGTCCAGGCGGCCTTCGAGGACTACCTGTCCACCGTCCCGCAGGACGTGCGCTCCCGGCGCCGGGTGTTCTACAAGGTCAAGGCGATCGTGGGGAAGAAGGGCTTCGGCATCGGCAGCGCGGGACTGCCAGCCTACAACCTGCTCATCGAGGGCTTCGACGAGGCCCAGGAGAACGACATCGTGCTCACCATGAAACAGGCCAAGGTGGCCGCCCCGAGCCGGATCGTGACCGACGAGCGGGTGCGGGACTTCTTCGCCGACGACGGCCACCGCGCCGTGGTCAGCCAGCGGTCGCTGCAGACCCACACCGACCCGCTGCTGGGTCACACCACATTGGACGGGAAGGCCTTCGTCGTCTCCGAGCTCTCCCCCTACACGCTGGACCTGGCCTGGGGAGAGCTCACTGAACCCGACCAGATCGCCCCCGTGCTGCGGGACCTGGGGCAGGCCACGGCCAAGATCCACTGCTCCACGGACGAGGACGGGGACCACGACCTCGTGCCGTTCCGGACGGAGACCGCCATCACGGGCGTCCTGGAGGGCCGTGAGGACGAGTTCGTCGAGGACCTGGTGGACTTCGCCGAGGACTACGCCGCCACCGTCCGAACCGACCACGCGCTGTTCGTCGACGCGTTCCGCGAGGGCGGGATCAGCGCCGTGCCCGCCGCCTGACACCTGGTCGCGTGACTCGGGCGGGCGTCGCCCGCCTCCGTCCAAGAACTGTCGCGAGAACAGGGCGGGAGACGGTGACGGCGTCCCCGCCGCTTCACACCTGCATGACCCGGTGCTGTCCCATGAACCGTGCGTGCGGCACCCCGCGACCAGCCTCGACTCCGGCCGGGTCCATCATGAGAGACCACGAACCCCTCGGTGGTCCCCGTCCCGGTCGCGTCGAGACCCGGACGAGGCGGCGGACCTCCACGATCCGACGACCTGATGGCGAGGCCGTGCCACGGCAGCGCACCGAGGTCACCGTCCACCGGGTTCGCGGCAGCACGGGTCCTCCTGGGGCGGGTCGCACTCGTCGGAACCGGCCAGGACCGGCGGGCAGGACACGCCTTCGACGCCTACGCGGGACGGCGCTGCCGGCAACGCGGACGGGCATTTCTTGCGCGTGCGACGGGTTCCTCGGGTACGGTCGACCCACCGGTACGACGTCCGCTCCGCGGCCGATCCGACCGGAGCTGACACAGGAGGCGCAGGCCGATGCGGACCGGACGAGGACCCGGCCCTCCGGGCAGGGGTGGAACACCGGGCCTGCGCCGCATGCTGGTGCGGTCGACGCTGTCAGGGCTGGGCGTCGTCCTGGCGTACTTCGTGCTGCCGTTCGCCTCCGCGTTCACCGGCAGCACGGTCCTGGTGCTCGTCGGCGGCCTCGTGCTCGTCGCGGCGTTGCTGGGCTGGCAGATCCGCGCCATCCGGGTCTCCCCGGTGCCGCGGGCGCAGGCCTTCGGGACGCTGGCGCTCACACTGCCGGTGTTCGTCGTGGTCTTCGCCGCCACGTACTACCTGATGTCCCGTGCCGTCCCCGAGCACTGGTCCGAGCCGCTGAGCCGGCTGGACGCCTTCTACTTCGCGGTGACGGTCATCGCGACCGTCGGTTTCGGGGACATCACGGCCGTCTCCCAGGCCGCCCGCGCCGTGGTCACGGTGCAGATGATCGGCAACCTCCTCCTGGTCGGCCTGATCGCCCGGGTGATCATGCGCGCTGTTCAGGAGGGGCTGGAACGGCGGGACTCCGTGTCCGAGTGAGCGGCAGCGGGTTTCCACGGCCCTGACAAGGGTGGCCGGTCTCGCCTCGGGTTCCATGGAGGTCCAGGACGGTCCGTCCAGCCGGGTGCGACCGGGCTCGACCTCACCGCCGCGGCCGGCAACGGGGCGCGGAAGCCGGCGCGGCAACCTCCTGCCCGGCACCGGCCCCGGAGATGGCGCCGCTGCCGTCCGGTGCCGCCGTGCCGTCACCCACTGGATGCTGTGCGGTCCGTGGCGCGCGTGCGCGCATCGGTGCTCGCCTGCTGGCCGGCCTGTGCGACGTCGACGCCGGTCACCGGGGCGCCCGCCCGCTCGTAGACGAGGGACACGGCTCCCTTCGGGAACGCCCGCGGCGGTGCCGCCAGGGTGAAGGCGGCCGGGACGGCGCCACTGCCGAAGATCCGCTTGCCCGAGCCCAGGACCAGCGGATAGACGAGGAGGTTCAGCCGGTCGACGAGGTCCTCCCGCAGCAGGGCGGTCAGGAGCTCGCCGCTGCCGATGACGCGCACTGCGTCGAAGCGGTCCCGGAGCGCCCGCACCTCCGCCGCGACGTCCCGCAGGACCGTGGTGCCCGCCCAGGACGGGTCGGTCAGCGTGCGCGACACGACGAACTTCGGCACGGCGTTGAACGTCACGGCGATCGGGTCGTCGTCCCCGTGGGCCGGCCAGTAGCCGGCGAAGATGTCGTACGTCCTGCGTCCGAGCAGCAGCGCGTCCAGACGTGCGATGCCGGCGCTGATCGTCTCGCCCGTTGCGTCGTCGAAGTACGCCCCCTGCCAGCCGCCGAGTTCGAAGCCGCCCGCACGGTCCTCGTCGGGCCCGCCCGGGCCCTGATAGACGCCGTCGAGGGCGAGGAAGAGATCGGCCTGGATGATGCCCATGGAGTGGTCCTTCGGTGTGCGACGTCCGAGGCGCACCATCCTGTCCGGCCCCCGCCCGGGGGTCAATCCTGGGGCGGTGCATGACGGCGAGCCGTGCCGGGCACTCAGGCCGGCGGCCTCGATCGCGGGTGAACGCCGCATCGACCGGCACGCCGGTGCCCCGGCGCACGAAGTGAGGCCTGGTCCCGGGAGGTCACCGGGCGGTCGGTGGAAAGCCGGGCACTCGGGCATCAGAAGGGCGGGGGAGCGTCACCCGGGTCGAGGGGCGGGGAATCCCCGGGCGGTCGGCCGGCGACCGGTGTGCGGCGGAGGTCAGCGAGGATCTCATGGTCACCGACGTGCTCGGGCACGGACCGGTGCACGAGTCCAGCCGGTGACGTCCACTCCAGCACCGCGGTACGCCCGGGCGGTTCCCCGGTTGTTCCGGGTGCGGGCTCTGCCTCGACCCGCCGGACCGACCAGCGCCCGAGGTGCCCGCCGCGATGCTTGATCCGGTGATGGTGCCGACACAGTGCGGCCAGGTTGTGCGCGGCCGTCGGTCCTCCGTCGGCCCAGGCCACGGTGTGGTCCAGATCGCAGCTCTCGGCTCGGCGCCGGCACCCGGGAAACCGACAGGTGCCGTCACGCAGCTCGACCAGACGACGCAGGTCCCGCGGTACCGCATAGACGGTGCGGTCGTGGTCGAGAACCACCCCCGTGGAGGGGTGGGTCAGCACCCGGTGCCAGGCCCCGGCCCCGGCAGCCAGCTGACGCGCCACCTCCGCGCTGATCGGGCCGTAGCCGGACAGCATCGGGGCGCCGCACCCGGCCGCTCCTGACTCTGCTCCGGCACCGGTCAGCACTGCCACCGGCACGGTCACACTCACCTGCGCCCGGACTCCGCGTGGAAAGCGTTCCTCGTCCGGCAGCACACCGTCCAGGAGCAGGTCCGCCAGCACATCGGCACGCAGTTCTCCTGCCGTGCGCGTCTCCGGGACCTCCGACGGTTCCGGCCCCGGCACGGAGGCCGGTACCGGACGGCCCGGCACCGGTACGTCCTCGCCCAGCAGGGTGGCCAGTTCTTCGAGTCTCCCGTGCACCGCGAGGGCCACGTGCGCGTCCAGCAGCGCGTGCAGGTAGGCCGTCCCGTCGGACGCCGGCTCCACCCACACCGCACGATGCTTCCGTGCGGCTCGCCGACCGCGCTCCTCGGCGTCGGCCACGAGCACGGCGCGCCGGGCACGAGCAGCTGCCCGCAGCTGCGCAGCCGTGGCATGCGGCGCCCGTTCCAGCAGTTCGGTGATCAGACGGCAGACGGCCTCCACGGGCGGCGGCACGCACTGCGTGCCGGTCCAGGTCGGCGCATCAACGACCAGCTCGCGCCACTGCTCCACCATCACCATGGCCTGAGCGGCGCCGATCCGGCCCGCCTCCAGGGCGATCAGGACCTCCGGCATCATCTCGGCCAGCAGCACGGCGTCCTCCACACGCCGCCGGGCCGTGCCCGACGGCAGCCGGAGGGCCGGCCCGACCTCGGCCGCCACGTCCACGACCAGTTGGTGCTCCGCCTCGGCCAAGGGACTCAGCGGGTCCGGGCGGACAGCACCACGGGCGGACAGCTCCGCCTCGGCCTTGTCCATCGCCTCGAACCGGGCCGCCGTGCGAGCCGCCTGCGCCGCCAGCCACAGACGGTGGATGCACCGCAGCTGCGCGCCCACGGCCCGCGCCTCCGCCGCAACCGCGTCAACGAGATCGAGGGCAGCGGCCCGCACCACTGCGTTCCTCGCCCGGGGGTCCACCACCTCCGGAAGCACAGGTTCACCCGGACATTGCTCACCACTCACCCGGGTCCGGGGCCACCGCCGAGCCGTTGCCGTCATGGGTTCATGGTCCCGGCGGCGTCCGACGTCCTAAGGTCCTCGATACCGCCTCACAGGGCGAGGTTCCCCGTCGGCCTGCCGGAGTCCGGGACGCCCCACGAGACCGACCTCCCCGCCTCCTGGTGGGGCACCGCTGTCCCGCCGGCAAACCATCATCGCTGCGCGCCTCCTTCCAGTTCACCGGGCGCCGGGACTGCTGGCCAGGTCCGGCGCTGGGGCCCCACAGGACACCCGCAATGACCCTGCGCCGGCGCTGCACGGGTCCCCTCAACGGCGCGGGGGTCTCCGCTCCGGTCACTCTCCGGCGGGGACGTGGACGATCTCCGAAAGACAGCGGCGGTCGTCGCGTCACCGTCCTGAGTCCGGTAGCACCTCCTGCTTCGGCGATGTGAATCGTCCCGGTTGCCGCCGCGGTTCGGGGCCTCCGCTCCGGTCACTCTCCGGCGGGGACGTGGACGGTCCCCGAAAGACGGCGGCGGCCGGCGTGTCACCGTCCTGAGCGCGCATGCTGTCCGGCACCGGCGGTGCGGACCGGCCCGGGCCCGGTGCCCGAGGTCGTCGATCCGACCGCCTGCGCAGCGTGGCGACGCAAGGGCCAGGCCGGACGGGTCGGTTCCCGGCCGCGTGCAGCACCAGCACGTCGGTGCACGTCAGCCCGAATCCCGAGAGCGGGATCGGGCGCGTGGCCTGCGCGACGAGCCGGACGGCGCCTACCGTGTCCGCGGCCGTCCCTAGACTGGCCGCATGAAGGAGCAGCAGCCGGGTTCCTCCGGGGCCGTTGACAGTCCCACCGGAGGCGTGGCAGGTCCAGCGGGCGCGGCCGTGCCGCCCGTGGCGGACGGAGACGGCGGGCCGCCGGCTCTGATCGACTCCGACGCCGTCGACACGTCCGTGCGCAGCCCGGCGCAACGGTCCCGCACCTTCGCCGGGATCCTCGTGAACACGGCGCTCGCCAACATCACGACCAGCTACCTGTGGTTCGCCCTGACGTTCTGGGTGTACCTGGAGACGCGCAACGTGATCGCCACCGGGGTGGTCGGCGGCGCGTACATGCTGCTGATCGCGCTCTCCAGCATCAGCTTCGGCACCTTCGTGGACCGTTACCGCAAGCTCGTCGTGATGCGCTTCGCCGCCGTCTTCACCCTGGTGATGTTCGTGCTCGCCGGGATCCTCTACCTCCTCACTCCCATCACCGCCATGGCCGACCTGACCCGGCCGTGGCTGTGGGCCTTCGCCCTGGTCGTCCTGGTCGGAGCCGTGGTGGAGAACATGCGCAACATCGCCCTGTCGACCACGGTCACGATCCTCATCGAACCGGACCGGCGGGCCAACGCCAACGGACTCGTGGGCATGGTGCAGGGACTGATGTTCATCGTCACCTCGGTGCTCTCCGGCCTGTCCGTCGGGTTGCTGGGCATGGGCGGAACAGTCGTCGTCGCCGTGGCGCTCACTGCCGTGGCCCTCGTGCACCTGCTCACGCTGCGCATGCCCGAGGAGGTGCGCGCCGCGGCCACGGATGCGCACGGCGGCTTCGATCTCCGGGGTGCCTTCGCGGCTGTGCTCGCGGTGTCCGGGCTGTTCGCGCTGATCCTGTTCTCGACGTTCAACAACTTCATCGGTGGCGTCTACATGGCGCTGATGGATCCCTACGGCCTGGAGATGTTCCCCGTGGAGATCTGGGGAGCGGTCTTCGCGCTCGGGGCCACGGGTTTCATCGTGGGCGGGGCGCTGATCGGCAAGTTCGGGCTCGGGTCCAACCCGTTGCGCACCATGCTGCTCGCGGTGGTCGCGATGGGAGTGCTCGGCGCGGTGTTCACCTTGCGGGAGTGGGCCTGGCTGTACGTCCTGGGCATCTGGCTCTACCTCGTGCTCGTCCCCTTCGTGGAGGCGGCGGAACAGACGGTCATCCAGCGTGTGGTGCCGCTGGAGCGGCAGGGCCGGGTCTTCGGTTTCGCCATGGCGTTCGAGTCCGCCGCCGCGCCGATCACCGCCTTCCTCATCGCACCGATCGCCCAGGTCTGGATCATCCCGTACGCGCGATCGGCCGAGGGCTCCGCCCAGCTGGCTCCGCTGCTGGGAGAGGGCACCTCCCGCGGCATCGCCCTGGTGTTCCTCGTGGCAGGAATCGTCATGATCGTGGCCGCACTGCTGGCCTTCCTGACCCCGGTCTACCGTCGGGTCTCGGCGTCGTACGCTCAGGTGGCCGCGGCGGGCGACGAAGCCGTCGTCACCG
Source organism: Kocuria sp. CNJ-770 (assembly GCF_001942375.1). NCBI lineage: Bacteria > Bacillati > Actinomycetota > Actinomycetes > Micrococcales > Micrococcaceae > Kocuria > Kocuria sp. CNJ-770. The sequence goes on along the minus strand of NZ_MKJW01000011.1, from coordinate 51,112 downwards.
CACCCTCGGCCGCATCCTCAAGCTGAGCCGGACGTGCTGCTCGGTCAGCGGCCGAGAGTGCGGCTGGGCGTCGTCCCGTAGACCTGCCGGTAGTACTGGGCGAAGCGTCCCGGGTGGGCGAAGCCCCAGCGGGCGGCGATCTCCCGAACGGTGTCCCCGCGAGCGGGGTCACCGTGCTGCAGCTCGCGGTGGGCGGCGTCCATCCGGGTTCGGCGCAGGTACTGGGCCGGCGTCAGCCCCGTCGGATGATTGGCGCGGAAAGCCCGCACCAGGGCCTTCGTTGTCGTCCGGGCCGCACGGGCTGCGTCCTCCACGGTGATCGGGTCGCCGGCGTGGTCGTCGAAGTACTGGAGCGCGATCCGGTACCGGCGGCACTGGGTCTCCATGGACAGGTACCGCTCCGCGTGGTCCCCGCGCAGCGGGAAGCACTCGAGCAGCCCCACGGCCAGGTGGCGGGAGAGGTCGGCGCGCACCACGGGCTGGTCGAAGGCCGCGGATGCCAGCACACCGGCGCTGAAGCGCGCCAGCTCGGACCAGTACTGCCCCAGCCGGGTGCTGAGCGGCACGGAGGACGTGAAGCTCACCGGAGTCTCGGTGCCGTAGACGGTGTCGGCGGTCTCCTGCACCACGTCTACGGGAAGGTGCGCGAGGGTGACGTCCACGTCCTCGGCCACGACGAGCACCGGATGCTCCGGGCGGAACAGCAGCGGCGATCCGGTGGCCGCGGTGCCGGTCTCCTGCCGCGTCTGCCAGTCGTAGCGCCTGCCGTCCACGTGGGACACAGTGAAGGTCGCGGTGTCCCCCCACAGGGACATCGCGCCACCCACGTGCACCCGGGAGACAGCACCTCGCGCGTCACCGGCACGTGACAGCTGGTAGCGGAACGCAGGATCGGTGGAGCCGTAGCCGAAGCGCAGCCCGGTCTGCTCCCCGAGCACGGGCAGCACATCCGGGTCCGAGACCGTGAGTTCGTGGCGGAACACCTCGCCCATGAGCCAGTACCACCTTCCGCACAGGCCGCGTCCGGCACTGCCTCAGCTTCGAACATCCGCACCTCGGTCGGGGAGATCTCGCCCCAGTATGGCCCGGCCTCTCGGAATGCACGACCGGTGCCGCCACATGCGCACGCATGTGACGGCATACGGCGCGGTTCCCAGACGGACGTGCCGGAGCGCCAGGCGCTCGCGGCGGTCGGATGCTGCGAGCTCCTGGCGTGGGGCGAACCGGGCCGGGGCTCGGGCGCCGACCAGACCGGCGGTCAGGGCTCGAACAGGTCCCCCGGCGAACCCACCCTCGGCCAGCCCCGGGCACGGCGACGACAGCCGAGCAGACGGGTGTCGTCCACAGGGCGAACACGGCCAGCTCGTCGCGCCGCTGCTCGATCGGCCCGAACCGGCGCTCGCGGCCGGTCCGGCAGGGCGCGAACGGCCGCCCGGCTCCGCCTGCGGTGCCGCCCCTCTGGCACTGCGGAGCCGTCGTCGTCGCCGAGCCCGTGGCCCGGGCCTGTGACCTCCATCTAAGCGTCCAGGAGCATACCCCCCTGGGTACCGAAAAGATACCCCCGGGGGTATTATCGTTGGTGGCAGGCGGCCGGAAGAGCTCCTGCCGCATCCCTGTTCCACCCATCCTGCGAAGGAGAGACCCATGCTCATCGAGCGCATCTACGACGATGACCTCGCCCAGGCCAGCTACTTCATCGGGTGTCAGCGCACCGGAGAGGCCTTGGTGGTCGACCCCCGCCGCGACATCGCCGTGTACCGGGACCTGGCCGCCAAGAACGGCATGCGGATCACCGCGGTCACCGAGACCCACATCCACGCCGACTACCTCTCCGGAACCCGCGAGCTGGCCGCCGGCACCGGGGCCACCATGCACGTCTCCGGCGAGGGCGGAGAGGACTGGCAGTACGAGTTCGACGCCGAGCGCCTGCACGACGGCGACGAGCTCCGGATCGGCAACATCGTGGTGCAGGTCGTGCACACCCCGGGCCACACGCCGGAGCACCTGTCCTTCCTGGTCACCGACGGCGCCTTCGCCGACGCCCCGGGCTACATGCTCACCGGTGACTTCGTCTTCTCCGGCGACCTGGGGCGTCCCGACCTGCTGGACGAGGCCGCCGGCGGGGTGGACACCCGCTTCCTCGGGGCGCAGCAGATGTTCGCCAGCCTCAAGGAGAAGTTCCTGACGTTGCCCGACCACGTCCAGGTCTTCCCCGGGCACGGGGCCGGATCGGCCTGCGGCAAGGCCCTGGGTGCGATCCCGTCGACCACGGTGGGCTACGAGCGGCTCTACTCCTGGTGGGGTCCCTATCTGGCCGCCGACGACGAGGCGGGCTTCGTCGAGGAGCTGCTCGAGGGTCAGCCCGACGCCCCGTTCTACTTCGGGCGGATGAAGAACCAGAACCGGCGGGGCCCGGCGGTCATGGGGAAGCGTGCCCTCCTGCCGCAGCTCGACGCGCAGCAGGTCGCACGGCTGCTCGCCGCCGACGAGGCCACCTTCGTGGACACCCGCTCCGCGGCCGAGGTGCACGCCGGCACAGTGACCGGGTCGCTGAACATCCCCGCCGGCGGGTCGGTGGCGACCTACGCGGCCTGGGCCGTGAACCCTGAGACCGACGCCCGTCCGCTGGTGCTGCTGGCCGTAGACCAGGAGGCGGCCCAGGACTTCTGGGACCACCTGGTGCGCGTGGGCATCGACAGGGTCACCGGCTACGTCACCAGCACTGCGGACCTGCCGCGGTCCATCCCGCAGCTGGTCCGGCCCGAGGAGGTCGAGTCCTTCGACAAGGCCGTCCTGCTGGACGTGCGCGCCGCGAGCGAGCACGCCGTCGGCCACGTGCCCGGATCCGTGCAGCTGCACGGGGGCCGGGTGCTGTGGAACCTGGACCGGCTGCCGCAGCAGGGCACCATCGTGACCTACTGCCAGAGCGGGCTGCGGTCCTCGGTCGTGGCCTCCTCGCTCCGTCACGCCGGCTACGACGTGACCGAGCTCGACGGCTCCTACGCCGGCTGGGCCGCCTACCGGGACACCGTGGCCGCCGCCGCGCGCTGATCCCGAGCTCCGAGCGCCCCTGGACACAAGAGGCCGCCCGCAACACGCGGGCGGCCCCTTGTGTCGTCTTCGGCCATGAAGGGCTGGCTCGGGCGACACGCCGGTGCGCCTTCGGCAGGATGACCCGGAGCGGCCGAAGTGCCCACAGGGACGACACGCGCCCGGCGGAGGAGGCGACGACTCGCCCGATCGGATGCTGCCCTTCCGGGCTGCAGCGGAGTCGGGTGGCCACCTGCACGCCGACCCCCGGCCCTGGCCCGCCGGGCACTGGGGGCCGGGTGCCTGGCGCCGGGCACCGGGCATTGTGTGCCGGGGGCCGGGTGCCGGGTGCCGGGGGCCGGGTGCCGGGCGCTGGGCACCGAGTGCCGAGTGCCGGGCGCCGGGCGCCGGCAATGATTGCGCCACCAGCAGTTGGCACGGGGCGCGGCCCGGGTGATGGTCCGCCCCGACGTCGTCGTCACGGACGGAGATGTCGAGAACGTCGCCCGGACAGGCCCAGCGACCGCCGTACCGCTCCGGGCACATCTCCAGGCATGTCCCGGTCAGGCCGTCCACGCAGCCTCGGCGGACCGGGGGGCGCTCGCCGTGCGGTGCGATGCGGAGGCGCTCCCGGCGCGCTCCGGGGTCGCCCTGCGACACGGATCCCGTCCGGGCCACTCCGGCTCCGGCGGGGCGCAGTGAGGGGGGTGGAAACGGCGGAAGGGGCCGTCCGCGAGATGCGGACGGCCCCTTCAACCTGTCGACGCCCGCTCCTCGGCGCCCCGCGCCCGGCGCCCGCTCCTCGGTGCCCGGCTCCCGACCGCCGGTGCCGGGTGTGGTGGATCAGCGGACGGGCAGCCCGGCGCGCTCCCAGGCGAGCATGCCGCCGGCCATGGTGTCCTCCGCAGTGCAGCCGGCGCCGATGAGCGCGTCGGCCACCCGGGCGCTGCGGTGACCGCTGCGGCAGACGACGATCACCGGGCGGGTCCGGTCGATTTCGGGCAGGCGGGAGGTGAGCTGCCTCATGGGGATGTGGAGGGCGCCGGGGATCATGCCGTCGGCGACCTCGACGTCCTCGCGGACGTCGAGGACCTGTTCCTGGGCGCGGCGCTGCTCGGCCTCGGTGACGCCGACCTCGGACATGGCTGCTCCTGGGAATGCTCGATGCTGCGGGACGGTGGCGCCGGAGCCGGGCGGCGGCGCACGCGGCCCTCGGTCAGCTCCGGTCAGCGCCGATCGGCCTTGGTGGGGCTCAGGATCCCGCAGCGGGGATCTGGCTGATGGCGGAGGTGGCGGTGGGCTCGTCGGCAGCCCTGTTCCACGGCATGGCTGCGAGCGCCTTGCCCATCGCGCAGGTGTTGGAGGCCGCCGAGAAGGCCAGGCCGGTGCCGACGATCCCGGCCAGGGCGCGCACCTTGGGCGAGATGAGCCGGCCCCCGACCAGCCCCGTGAGTACGAGGGAGCCGGCGGCCATGCGCACCTGGCGCTCCAGGTCCCAGCGCTGGGCACCGCGCACGACATCACCGCCCGCGGCGGCGAAGCCGGGGGCTCCGCCGGTGAGCACCCAGGCGGTGTCGATTCCGGCGGTGGACAGCCGTTGGCGGGCCTGCTCGGCACGGACTCCCGACTGGCACACCAGCACGACGCGCTCACCGAGGCGCGCGGCCAGTTCGGCAGTGTGCTCGGACAGCAGGGGCAGGGGCACGTTGTAGGAACCGCGGATGTGCAGGGACTCGAACTCGGCCGCGGACCGGACGTCGATGACGACCAGGTCCTCGTGCTGGGCCATCCACTGGCGCAGGGTCCGGGGGTCGAGGGTGGTCACGGTGGGGGCGGAGGTCACGAAGTGCCTTTCGACGTGCTGTCGGGTGGGACGTGTGCCTCCAGTATGCAATATACCCCCTGGGGTATGCAAGGGTCCGGGGCAACCCGCCGGTCGCCTGGCGGCCCGGGATGAGGATCTCGGGCCGCCGAACGCCGCGGGAGCGGACCCGGTCCGCGGCGAAGTGCTCGAGCAGCGGAGGGGTGGGTCAGCGCGCGACGTCGTAGACGGCCTTGACGACGCCGTTCGCGTAGGCCTCGTGCTCCACCAGGTCGAGCTTGCGCAGCGTGTCGGTCGTGTCGTCGAAGAGACGCCGTCCCGCACCGAGCAGCACGGGAAAGATCAGCAGGTGGTACCGGTCCACGAGGTCGGCGGCGGCCAGGCCCTTGGCCAGCGTCGCGCTGCCGTGCACCAGGATGGTGCCGTCGACGGTCTCCTTCAGCCGGGCGACCTCCTCGAGGGAGCGCAGCACCGAGGTGTTGTGCCACGCCGGGTTCTCGAGGGTGGAGGACACCACGTACTTCGGCATGGCGTTGTACTCGGCGAAATCCTCCATCGAGGGCCAGACCGGGGCGAACTCCTCGTAGCTGACCCGGCCCATCAGCATCGCGGCCGCCTCCTGCTGCTCCCGGTCCTTGATCTCGTAGGCGGCCTCGTCGAACTCCACCTGTTGGAAGGTCCAGCCCGCGTGCGGATGCGGGCCACCGCCGGGGGAGTCGACGACGCCGTCGAGCGTGGTGAACTCGGTGATGATGAGCTGGCCCATGGGGACCTCCTGTCGATGACGTGCGGCCGGTGTCGCCGTGCCTCATACTCTGGCGGTACCTCGCGGTTCGCGGAAGGGGCGCGCCGAGCGGGCCGTCACAGATCGCGGAATCTGCCGGTGGTGCACGTGCGGTGCCGCTGTGGACAATGAGGCCATGACCGGCACCGCTCCCCAACCGCGGGCACTGCTCCCGGGGCACCGCATCCTGGTCGCTGTCGCGGTCTGCCTGATCGGGCTCATGGCGTCGGTGGCCCTGTACCTCGGCCTGGTGCACGCGGTTCCATTGGTGAGCTGGGGCACCGACGAGGAGGAGCTCCTGCGCGTCGAAGGCGCACACGACGTGCGCCGTGCATCCGCGGTGGCCGCGCTGGCCGGCGTCCTGCTCCTCACCGCCCGCGCTCGGTGGACGGGTGGCATCGCGGTGGCGGCCGCCTGCCTGCTGGCCGTGCTCTCCCACGAGAACACGATCGCGTCCTGGGGTCTGCTCCTGGTCTACGTGCTCGTCCTGCTGGTGGGCTGTGGCGCCGTCGTCGGACGGGGCGGGAGTCGACGGGACTCGGGGCCGTAGCGGCGGTCCACGATCAGCGACGTCGTGGAACGGCGGGCCTGCGCTCGTGCGCCGGCCGTCGCCTCACCGTCTCGCGAGCCGATCCCTCGCGCCGGGCGTGGCGCACCGAGCCGTCGACCGGGACCCGGCCCGTGGAATCTCGTCGCAGCGTCGCAGCTCTGGGGGCGGACTCAGGCGGGGGCGGTCTCGTCGGCGTCGCCGCCGATCGGTTCGAGGGTGGCCTCGGGGTGTAGGTAGGAATGCGACCGAGCTTCCACTTGTCGGTGAAGACGGCGATCGGTTCGCCGTCGGCCCGCCACAGCACCTCGGTGCCGGGGATGCGGTTGAGGACCTCGGGGTCCGGGGCGACGACCCGCCGGGCCAGGGTGTAGGGGAGGGACTCCAGGCGCACCTGGGCGCCGAACTCCTGGGCCATCCGGTCGGCGACGACCTCGAACTGCATCGGCCCCACCGCCGCGAGCACCGGCGCCTGGTCCCCGCGGGCCTCCGAGCGCAGCACCTGGATGACGCCCTCGTGCTCGAGCTGGGTCATCCCGCGGCGGAACTGCTTGGCCCGTCCGGCGTCCACGGCCCGGGCCACCTGGAAGTGCTCGGGGGAGAAGTGCGGAATCGGCGGGAAGACCACCGGGGTGTCCACGTAGACGCTGTCCCCGGCCCGCAGCACGGAGGCGTTGACCAGTCCCACCACGTCCCCGGGAAAGGCGGTCTCCACCGTCTCCCGGTCCCGGCCGAAGACCTGGTGGGCGTACTTGGTGGCGAACGGTTTGCCGGTGGCCGCGTGGGTGAGGACCGTCCCGCGCCGGAACACCCCGGAGCAGACCCGCAGGAACGCCACGTGGTCGCGGTGGGCGCGGTCCATTCCGGCCTGGAGCTTGAACACGAACCCGGAGAACGGCGCCTCCACCGGTCGCGGGACCCCCGCGGCGTCGGGACGCGGACCGGCCGCCGGAGCGAGGTCGACCAGGACGTCGAGCAGGGTGGCCACCCCGAAGTTCAGGGCCGCGGCGGCGAACAGCACCGGGGTGGCCTCCGCGGCCAGGAACGCCCCCGGCTCGAAGGCCCCGTTGCTCTCGGCCATCAGGTCGGCCGTCTCGCACGCCTCCTCCCACGCCGGCCCTTCGAGCTCGGCGGCCTGGGCGGGGTCGAGCACCTCCGCCTCGGCCACCGCGGCCCCGGCCGCCACCCGGCGGTACCGGGTGTAGGTGCCGGTGGGCACGTCGAGGGTGCCGCGGAAGTCCCCGGACAGCCCCACCGGCCAGGTCAGCGGCACCGGCACCCGGCCGGTGCGCTGCTGCACCTCGTCCATCAGCTCCAGGGCGTCCTTGCCGGGGCGGTCCCACTTGTTGATCACGGTGATCACCGGCAGGCCCCGCCTCGCGCACACGTCGAAGAGCTTCAGGGTCTGGGTCTCCAGGCCCTTGGCGGCGTCGACGAGCATCACCGCGCAGTCGACCGCGGCCAGCACCCGGTAGGTGTCCTCGGAGAAGTCGGCGTGGCCGGGGGTGTCGAGCAGATTGATCACGGTGTCCCGGTAGCTGAACTGCAGGGCGGCCGAGCTGATCGAGATCCCCCGGTCCTGCTCCATCTGCATCCAGTCCGAGACCGTGGCCTTCCGGCTGGACTTGCCGTGCGTGGCCCCGGCCTCCTCGATCACGTGGGCGTGCAGGGCCAGGGCCTCCGTCAGCGTCGACTTGCCCGCATCGGGGTGCGAGATCACGGCGAAGGTCCGCCGACGGGCGGCCTCCGCCGCCACCGTCTCCGGTGCGGGCCCGTCGAGCAGGTTCGACGGGGTGCGTGCTGTCTGCTGTCCGGCCATGCCCTCGACTCTAGCCCGACGTCACGAGGGGGTCGTCGGCGGCGATCCCACGGGCGCGGGGCGCGACGGCGCCGCCGCCACGCGCACGGCCCGGCGGCGCCCGCGGTCACCGCTCGCTCCGTCGCCGTCAGGGCCGGTCCGGACCGCCCCGGGCCGACCGGGGGAGGGCGCCCACGTGGGGATCTCAGCGACGGGGGCGCCGGCGGGCGAGCCAGCGCACCGGGCCTCCGCGGACCAGCAGGTGCCGGGTGTGGGGGTCCAGGAGGATCAGATAGGCGGTGAACGCCAGCGCTGTCACGAACGCGATCGTCGACGCGTCGACCGGCAGCTCCATGAACGGCCACACGGACAGCTGGTCCTGGGCACCGAAGATGACGAAGAAGGTGATCACGACGTACAGCGAGCGGATCTGCCAGTTGTCCCTGATGCCGGTCGCGGCGAGGAACGGCAGGAACCACAGGATGTACCAGGGCTGGATGATCGGCGAGAGCAGCACCACGGCCGCGAAGGCCAGACCCAGCCTGCGGACCGCCTGCCGGTCGTCGCCGCGGAACATCAGGAGCAGCACCAGCCCGATGGCGGTGTACTGCAGCGCGCTGCGCAGCGCCGAGGCCAGCTGAGCGCCCGGCAGGCCCACCGCGTCCGCGAGGTGGTCGACCCGCTGGCTCAGGAACCCGGACGGTGAGTAGCCGGTGAAGCCCGGGGTCGGATCCACCAGCGCCCAGACCCACCCGGTGCCCAGCTGGTAGGGGAGCCCGCTCAGCAGCAGCACCCCGAAGCTCAGGGCCGCCGTCGCGGCCCAGAGGCCGAATCTCCGCCCCCAGGACGCCTTCGGTCCCGCCCACAGCAGCCCGATGAACGGCAGCAGCAGGATGGTGATGGGCTTGATGGCGATCGAGGCGGTCACCAGCAGGACCCCGGCGATCGGCCGGCCCGTGGCCGCGGCGTACGTGCCCGCCACGGCCAGCCCGAGCATCAGGGCGTCGTTGTGCGCGCTGGCCACGAAGCTGATCAGGAACAGGGGATTGGCCACGGCGATCCACAGGGCGCGAGCCGGGTCCACCCCGTGCAGCTGCGCCAGCCGGGGCACATAGAGCACGCAGAGGAGGACGCCGGCGCAGGCCAGGAGGCGGAAGAGCAGGACCGAGAGGTCCGGTTGGGCGCCGGTGAGGGCCACGACCGCCCGCGCAGCCCACAGGAAGTACGGACCGTAGGGAGTGCGGGCCTCCGCCCAGGCCGGATCGGCGCCCAGCATGAACCAGTTCTCCAGGGTGGAGATGCCGGTCGTGTAGGGATTCTGGTCGGCCAGCATGAGCCGCCCCTGGCCGATGTAGGCGTAGACGTCCCGGGAGTAGATCGGCACGGCGAACAGCAGGGGCAGCGACCAGGCGCACACCGCCAGCAGGACGGTGCGGTGGGCGCCGGCGGGCCAGCCCTGGAGTCTCTGCCCGAGGCGGAGCCAGGAGCGCACCAGCAGCATTGCGCCGACGGTCAGCAGCACCGTGGAGCAGTACACGCCCCACCCCTCGACGCGCAGCGCGATGACCAGGGGATTGCGGACCATGGGGGAACCGCTCGCGATCCACCCGGTGCCGATCGATCCGACGAACATCAGCACGCAGCCGACGAACCCCTGCAGGACGGCGACGTGCGCTCGCGGTGGCCGCGGGGAGGCCGGCTCCGGCCGGGGCCGTGCTGCCGCGGCCTCCTCGGCCTGCTCATGACGGTTCTCCGGTGCCCCCCGATGCGAACCACCTGCCGTCATGACGTGTGCTGATCCCCTAGGTGTGCCATTGCTGGGCGGACAGGTGTGCCGGATGCTCTCCGGGAGCCCGATCCTAGCAGTCACGGACTCCTGGGCCCCGGGACCGCGGGGGGCGTGGTCCCCGCACCGGGGCGCCGGCCGGGGCCGGGGTGTCCGGGGGCACGGGTGTCCGCCCGCCGCCGCCCGGGCACGTAGCATGGGGGAGCCGCGCAACGGTCCCGGTGACGGCTCGCCGGGACGGCCCGCTGCCCTGTCGCTCAGCCCCTGACGAGGATCGCCCCATGTCCACGGACAAGACCTTCAGCCTGCTCACCCGGTTCCGAGACCGCCTGCTGCCCCAGCGGTGGCAGCTCTGGGCGAACTCCCCGCGCGGACTGCTCACCGGCTTCCTGGCCGTGCACCTGGTGTTCCTGGTGTACGCCTGGTGACGTCCCTGCTCGGCGGAGCCTTCAGCGACACCTACATCTATCGTGCGTGGGCACAGGCCGGCTTCGACGAGCAGAACCTGGGTGCCGAACCGAGCCCCTGGGTCTATCCGGTGCTGGCCCTGCTGCCGATCGCGGTGGCCGGAGCGGCCGGTCCGGGACCGTTCTTCTTCCTGTGGGTGCTCATGATCACCGTGCTCAACGGCTGGGCCGTGGGGAAGCTGACGGACTGGGGGCGCGACCGCCGGGCCGTCCCGGCCGCGTGGTGGTGGCTGGGCTTCGTCTTCCTGATGGGCTGGCTGGGCTTCGCCCGTGTCGACGGGCTCACGGCCCCGCTGGTGCTCGTCGCCCTGGTCTACGGCGCGGCGCACCCGGTCGTCGCCTCGATCCTGCTCAGCGTTGCCACCTGGATGAAGGTCTGGCCGGCCGCCGTGGTGCTCGCCCTGGTCACGGTGGTGCGCCAGCGGGTGCAGGTCGTCGTCGCGGGCCTGCTGGTTAGCGCGGCCGCGGCCGGGATCGCCGCCGCCATGGGGGAGCTGCCGAGGCTCCTCGACTTCCTCACCCAGCAGGGGGACCGGGGCATGCAGCTCGAGGCCACGTTCACCACCCCGTGGCTGTGGCTGTCCGTGCTGGGGGCGGGCGAGTCCCGGATGTACATGAACACCGAGATCAACTCCATGCAGGTGGACGGCCCCGGGACGCAGACCATGGCCGTGCTGATGCAGCCCCTGCTGCTGCTGGCCGCCGCCGTGGTCACCGTCCTGATCGCCCGGGGACTGCGCCGCGGTGAGCAGTCCGGCGCCGTCGACCGCACCGAGCTGCTGCTGGCCGGCTCGCTGACCATGGTGACCGCCTTCATCGTGTTCAACAAGGTCGGTTCGCCGCAGTTCATGGTGTGGCTCGCTCCGGCCGTGGCCGTGGGGCTGACCCACCACCGGGCAGTGTGGCGCGTGCCGGCGGCGATGCTGATCGTCATCGCCGTGGCCACGTTCTTCGTCTACCCGCTGTTCTACTACGAGCTCAGCCACAACGACCCGCGGATGGCCCTGGTGCTGACCCTGCGCAATGCCATGCTCGTGGTGCTGCTGTGGTGGTCGGGGCGCCGCCTGTACCGGCTCGGCTCGACGCGGCCGACCACCGTGCTCACCACCAAGGAGTCCTGAGATCTCCGCCGCCTTCCGGGACCGGCTGACCGGTCTGCGCGACACCGTCCTGCCCGCCCGCGCCGTGGCCTGGTTCGCCCGCCCGTCCAGCGTGTGGTGGGGCTTCGCCGTCGTCCACCTCTACTTCCTGGGCTGGATGATGTCCTTCGTCGTCCACGGCGACGCGTTCAGCGACACCGAGCAGTACCGCCGGTGGGCCATGGCCGGGTACGACCCGACCGGTGGCGCGGACGGCATCAGCCCGTGGGTGTACCCGGTGCTGGCGCAGATCCCGATCCACCTGGCCGGGATCGCCGGGCCCGGCCCCTATCTGCTGGTGTGGACGCTCATCATCACGGTGCTCGACGCCGTGGCACTGGCCTGTCTCACCCGTGGTCCGTGGCGTGCGCGCAGCGTCCTCCCGGCGTGGTGGTGGCTGGTCTTCACCGTCTTCATGGGCTACCTCGGCTTCGCCCGGGTGGAGGGCGTCGCGGCCCCGATCGTGCTCATCGGGCTGCTCTGTGCGGCCGGGCGTCCGGTGCTCGGCTCGGTGCTGCTGAGCATCGCCACCTGGATCAAGGTCTGGCCGGCGGCCGTCCTGCTCGCCCTGGTCATCGCCTGCCGGCAGCGGCTCCAGGTCCTGGCCGCCGGGGTGGTGGTGACCGCGGTGGTGGTGCTGGGCACGTATCTCTCCGGCGGCATCGCACGTATCGCGGACTTCCTGGTCAACCAGGGGGAACGAGGCATGCAGCTGGAGGCCACGTTCTCCACCCCGTGGGTCTGGTTGAGCGTCCTCGACGTCGCCGGAGCGCGGATGGCCGACAACGTGGCCATCAACTCCACCGAGGTCTACGGGCCCGGTGCCGAGGTCACCGCGTTCCTCATGCAGCCCCTGCTCGTGCTGGCCGTCCTCGCGGGGTCGGCCCTGCTGGTCCGTGCGCTCCGGCGCGGGGCCGAGCGGGAGGAGCTCCTCTACGAGGGGGCGCTGATGATGACCACCGTGTTCATCGTCTTCAACAAGGTCGGGTCCCCGCAGTTCATGATCTGGCTCGCCCCGGTCGTCGTGGTCGGCCTGGTGCACGACCGACGGCGGTGGAGGGCCCCGGCGGCGCTGCTGATGGGGATCGCGGTGGCCACGTTCGTGATCTACCCGCTCTTCTACACTCCGCTCATCCACGCGCACCCGGTGATGGCGGCCGTCCTCACCGTGCGCAACGCGCTCCTGGTCCTCCTGCTGTGGTGGTCCGTGCGGCGCACCGTGGAGCTGGGCAGCGCCACCCGCTCCGCGCCCCGGACCGTCGACGCCTGAGCCCGCGGACCGGCTCGGGGCACCGCCCGGCCGGACCCGGGGGGCTACCGCCGGTCCGGCCAGTCCAGGGCCTCGAGCATCCGGGACTCGACGTCGGGGGCGAGGGTCTCGCCGTAGGTGGAGGTGACGTGGTCGAGGTCCATGTAGACCTGGATGTTGCCGATCACGCCGGGGCAGACGGTGTCGGTGCACAGTCGGTCGGTGAGGTCGATGCTGTGCAGGTCCTCGTGCCGGGCGGCCAGGGACTCCAGCGGGTTCTCGGGCAGCAGTGACTCGGAGCGGGGCGGGTTGCAGCGGTGGTGGTCGGGGCCGTAGGTCTCCACGCAGGCGAACATGCTGAAGGGGAAGCGCGGGTTGTCGCGGAAGGCCAGCACCGGGATCCCGGCGTCCAGGAACGGGCGCACGCCGTCCTCGTAGCCGTCGACGAGCTTCTCGTGCGGGGCCTCGGGCAGGGACCGGGTGCCGATCGTGACGACGGCGTCCGGGTCGGCCGCCAGCGCGGCCTCGCCGGCGGCGGCGTTGAACTCGTCGCACTCGGCGTCGGCCGGCTGGGTGCCGCCCGTGTAGCGGCAGGCCATGCGCAGGTAGGAGATCACCGTCCAGCCCTGGGCGTCGGCCGCCCGGTGGATCGGGGTGAGCAGCTGCTGGGCGTGGGAGTCTCCGATCACCACGACGGTGCGTGCGGGGGCGGCGCCGTCGTCGGGTGCGATCACCCGGCAGTGGCCCAGGCCCTCGAGGGACTCGGGCGTGTCCTCGGGCGGACACGCTCCGCCGGTGTCGCCCCACTCGTGCTCGCGCTCGGCGCCGTTGGGGACTATCGGCACGTCCGGGACCTCGGTGACGTCCCCGCGCAGCACCGCGGCCCCGGGGTAGTTCTGCGCGGTGCGCTCCACCCCGGCGGTGGGGTCGCGCTGGACCGTGTACTGGTGGGCGCCGGTCAGAGGAACCGCCACGAGCAGGGCGGTGGCGGTCAGGCGGAGGCCGTTCCCGGCGCGGATCCCCGGCAGGGCCCGCCAGCCGGCCAGCAGCGGCGCGGTGGCCCGGGTCAGGAGCACGGAGGCGGCGAGAACGCCGAGCCCGTGCAGCACCGGCACGGTGTCGCGGGCCGTGACCAGCAGATAGGTGATCAGCAGCGGCCAGTGCCACAGGTAGATCCCGTAGGCCCGGTCGCCGAAGAAGAGCAGCGGGCGGGCCGTGAGCGCGCGCCCCGCGCTCAGCGGCGCGTCGGGGGCCAGCGCGCCGCCGACCAGCACCGCGGCCGCGCCCACGGTGGGGGCCAGGGCCGCGGTGCCGGGGAAGCGGGTGTCGGCACCGATGAGGAAGGGGGTGGCCACGATCGCGGCCAGCCCGGCCCAGCCCAGCGCCACGCCCACCGGCCGGCGCACGGCGTCCGGGACGCTTCCCCGCGACCCGGCCTGCGGGCGGGACGGGCGGAGGAGCGCCAGGGCGGCCAGGGAGCCGAGGGCGAACTCCCACAGCCGGGTGACGGTGCTGAAGTAGGCCCAGGCCGGCGCGCCGGCCGTCTGCGCCAGGGACCACGCGAAGGAGCCGGCGAACACCAGGCGAACACGGCCAGGGACACGGTGCGGAAGCGCAGCCCCGCCCGCCGGGCGACGAGCGCGCAGCCGGCCAGCAGCAGCGGCCAGAGCAGGAAGATCTGGCCCTGGACCGACAGCGACCACACGTGCTGCAGCGGGGTGGTGGCCGCGGTGTTGCCGGCGTAGTAGTCCACGGACTGGCCGGCCAGCACCCAGTTCTGCACGTAGGACAACGAGCCCCACACGTGGGAGAGCAGCTCCTCCCACCGGCTGGGCGGGAAGAGGGCCAGCACCGCGGCGAGCACGGCCAGCAGCATGACCGCCATCGGTCCGATGAGCCGCGCGAAGGTGCGCACCCAGTACTCGCGCACCGCCAGGGGCCTCCCGCGCTCCACCCGTCGCGCGAACGTGCCCGTGAGCAGGAACGCGGACAGGACGAAGAAGACGTCGACTCCGCCGGAGACCCGGTCCGTCCACAGGTGGAAGGCCACGACCAGCAGCACGGCCACTCCGCGCAGGCCCTGGATGTCGGGGCGGCGGCCGGGCACGTGGTCACCCGCCGGAGCGGGCGGGGCCGGGGTGGTGGTCGTGGTCGGGTGCGTCATGGGTGGTGGTGCCTGTCGGGGTCGATGGCAGGGTCGGCGTCCGGTGCCGGCCTGCAAGGGCGAGGAGACCCGCACCGCCGTCTCCGGGGCCGCGGCCCGCCCGGGTGGGGAGAGCGCCCACGGGGTGGGCCGGCACCCGGCGTCCGGGGCGGTCGGAGCCGGGGTGCTCCCCGGGCGTGCGGTCACCGGGCACGGGACCGCTGCGAGGCAGGGGCGCCACAGGCGGAGCCGCCGGGACGGGCGAGCAGGCCCGGCGGCACACCGGCGTCGTCGACCGCCGATCGGAGGCCGCGGGGAGCGGAGGACGGGCCCGCCCTGTTCGGGCGCGGGGCGAACTGCCCTCCGACGTGCTCCTCCACGGTACCCGCTCCGCCACGGGGTGCACGAACCGGTGGGCCGCCCCGGGGGCGCAGAGCCCGCCGGGGCGGTCCGAAGGGCGTGGATCAGGCGTCGATGACGACCGCGGTGACCAGCGGGGCCCGGCGGTAGGCGCGCTCCAGGTGGCGGGCCACGGTGTCGCCGATGAGCGACTCGAGCTCGTCGAGGTCCTCCAGCTTCTGCGTGGCCGGGCGAGCCAGGGCGTGCTGCACCTTCTCGGCGGCCTTGTCGAAGATGTGCTCGTCGTGGACGAAGCCCTTCGCGATGAACTCCAGCGGCTCGGTGAGCGCGTTGGTGTCGGCGTCCACGATGGCCACGACGGTGACCACCCCGCCCTCCTGCAGCAGGCGCCGCTCCACGAGGGTCTCCTCGGTGACCTTGCCCACCGTGTGGCCGTCGACGTAGACCAGTCCGGCCTCGACCTGCCCGGAGATCCGGGCCCGGCCCTCGACGAGGTCGATGGTGCTGCCGTCCTTGCCGATGAGCACGTTGGCCGGGTCCACGCCGGTGCGGATCGCCAGCTCGGCGTTGGCGTGCAGGTGCTTGGACTCCCCGTGCACGGGCATCACGTGGGTGGGCTTGACGATGTTGTAGCAGTACACCAGCTCCCCGGCGGAGGCGTGGCCGGAGACGTGCACCTTGGCGTTGCCCTTGTGCACGACCTTCACGCCGAGGTCGGTGAGCTTGTTGATGATCCCGTAGATCGCGTTCTCGTTGCCCGGGATCAGCGAGCTGGCCATCAGCACCGTGTCCCCGGGGTTGAGCTGGATCTGGTGGGTCTCGTTGGCCATCCGCGACAGCGCGGCCAGCGGCTCGCCCTGGGAGCCGGTGCACACCAGGGTGACCTTCGCGTCGGGCATGGAGCGCAGCTTCTTGAAGTCGACCACCAGCCCGCGCGGGATCTTCAGATAGCCCAGCTCGGTGGCGATGCCCATGTTCTTCACCATGGACCGGCCGACGAAGGCGACCTTGCGCCCGTGGGCGTGGGCGGCGTCGAGGACCTGCTGGATCCGGTGGACGTGGGAGGCGAAGCTGGAGACGATGATGCGCTTGGGCGCGGTGGCGAAGACGTGGTCGATCGCCGGGGTCAGCTCCTGCTCCGAGGTGGTGAACCCGGGGACCTCGGCGTTGGTGGAGTCGGTGAGGAACAGGTCCACGCCCTCGTCGCCCAGCCGGGCGAAGTGGCGCAGGTCGGTGATCCGGTCGTCCAGCGGGAACTGGTCCATCCGGAAGTCCCCGGTGTGCAGCACCAGCCCGGCGTCGGTGCGGACGGCCACGGCGAGGCTGTCCGGGATCGAGTGGTTCACCGCGACGAACTCGCACTCGAAGGGGCCCGCCCGGTGCTTGTCCCCGGCCTCCACGTGCACCGTCTTGGGGGTGATCCGGTGCTCGGTGAGCTTGGAGGTGATGAACGCCAGGGTCAGCTCGGAGCCGATCAGCGGGATGTCCGGGCGCTCCTTGAGCAGGTACGGCACGCCACCGATGTGGTCCTCGTGCCCGTGCGTGAGCACGATCCCCACGATGTCTCCCAGCCGGTGCCGGATGGAGGTGAAGTCGGGCAGGATGACGTCGATGCCCGGCTGGTGCTCCTCGGGGAACAGCACCCCGCAGTCGACGACGAGCAGCTTGCCGGCGTGCTCGAACACGGTCATGTTCCGCCCGATCTCGCCCAGGCCCCCCAGCGGGGTCACCCGCAGGCCTCCGGCGGGCAGCGGCGGCGGGGACTTGGGCTTGCGGGAGGAGCGGGAGGAACGGGAGGTGTTGGTCAACGGTTCACGCTTTCTTGGTGGGTTCGGGCACGGTGGTGCGGCCGGCTCGCGCGGAGCACGGCTCGCGTGCGGGGTGGAACGGCCCCGCGAAGTCTGGGTCAACTCTAACGTGGTGGGAAAGTTCCCAGGCGCGGGCGGCAGCCGGAGGCGGGCGCCGGCGCTGCCCGGATCCCGCGCGAGGGTGGGGAACCGCCGGCCGGGGGAACTGCCTGGGCAGGGAACGGCCGGGCGGGGGGATCCCGTCGCACGAGGTCTCCACGGGCCCGGCGCCCGCGGTGTTTGCGCTTGTCACAGACCATTTCGCCCCGATAGGCTCCCGAACGTACATGCAATGACATCCATGATTCCCGGGGCAGCGCGGGCGGACGTCCTCATGGGCCGGAGCCGACTGATCCCTCCCGGGAGCAGCACGGGTGCCGTGTGCCGCTCGGACCGCCGCGCGGCGATCACCTGGGACCGTCACGAGAACAGGAACGCCCAGTGCACACGCTCTTCCCGACCAGGACCGCGACCACGAGCCGGCAGGCCCGCCGGCGGTGGTGGTTCCTGCGCCCGGCCGCCGGTGCTGTGCTCGCCGGCGGACTGCTGCTCGCGGCGGCTCCGGCGCAGGCCGTGACCACCAGCTCGACCGGCTGGCACCCCGTCAGCGGTGCCGACCGGGTGTTCCGCGCGGACAACGGCATCTCGCTGACCTACCACTACTACGCCGAGGGCGTGGACTGGGACCGTCCGGCCGGGGCGGTGTTCTTCTTCGACGGGGACGGCACCGTCCGTGCCGAGCAGCCGACCGGGCGCTTCGCCACGCGCATGGCCCGGGCAGCCGCGGACACCAACCGGGCCTTCGTGTTCGTGGAGGCTCCCCACGGCACCCGCAACTGGCGGGCCGGGAACGCTGGCGCCGTCGCCGAGGCGGTGCGCCAGTTCGCCACGACCAACATCACCCCCACCACCGACGCCGGGGTGCTGGTGGCCGGCTACTCCGGAGGCGCGGAGTTCCTCTCCCGCCACCTGCTGCGCGGGGGCGCGCACTGGTTGCCGGACGGGTCCGGGGTCGCGTTCATCGGCGGCGGCGGCACCTACGGGCAGCCGGTCGGCGAGGTCACTCCGGCCACCGAGGACCTGGCGCTGACCTGGGTCGTCGGCGACCGGGACGGTGCCTACGCGACCGACGCCGGGTCCTGGTCGGCCCGGGCGGCCGCCGCGCAGGCCGAGGCCGCGTACCAGGACGCCGGCTACGAGCGGGCCCGGCGCATCACCACCGCCGGTGCGCACGCCGACTACGACATCCCCGCCCTCGTGGCGGACCGGCTGGCCGCGCTCGACCGGTGACCGTGCCGCCCGCGGGCGGGCGCGGCGTGGCTGTCCGGCGCGGAGTCGTCCTCCGGCGCGGGGTTCGTGGTCGCGTCACTATCACGATTCCGCGTCCACGTCGAAGGTGCACCTAAGGCTACTGAGCAGTACGGTGGTGGGCGGCTCGGGCCGCGGACCTGGGGATCGCCGGAGGCCGGAATGGCCTCGGGGGCGGCGTGCTCCAGGGCGACCTGCTCGAGCCGGAGGTGGCGTCGGGGCCGGGGGGCCCCGACGCCACTGCCCGGATGACCGTCCCGCACGACCGCAGGCAGGACCGCAGCCCCCGCTGTCCGCCGGTCCCTGTATCGTTGACGAGGTGACTATCACACCGCTGTCGACCGTCACCTTCGAGGGGCGCTTCGCCCGCGAGCTCGGCGAGCTGGCCGTGCCCTGGCGCGCCGAGGAGGTCCCCGACCCCCGGCTGCTCGTGCTCAACGAACCCCTCGCCGTCGAGCTGGGCTTCGACCCTGCCGCGCTGGCGAGCCCGGCAGGCGTGCGGCTGCTCGTCGGCAACGCCGTTCCCGGCGACGCCACCCCGGTGGCGCAGGCCTACTCCGGACACCAGTTCGGCTCCTTCAATCCGCGCCTGGGCGACGGCCGCGCCCTGCTGCTGGGCGAGATCGCCGACGCCGGGGGCCGCTTGCGCGACCTCCACCTGAAGGGCTCCGGCCGCACGCCGTTCGCGCGCGGCGGCGACGGCCTCGCCGCCGTCGGCCCGATGCTGCGCGAGTACGTCGTCAGCGAGGCGATGCACGCCCTGGGCATCCCCACGACACGTGCCCTCGCCGTCGTAGCGACAGGACGCCGGGTGCGCCGGGAGCGCCTGCTGCCGGGGGCCGTGCTGGCCCGGGTGGCCGGCAGCCACCTGCGGGTCGGCAGCTTCCAGTACGCCCGGGCCACCGGCGATCTCGGGCTGCTGCGCCGCCTCGCCGACCACGCCGTCGACCGGCACTACCCCGAAGCGGCATCGGCCGAGCACCCGCATCTGGCCCTGTTCGAAGCCGTCGTGGCCGCCCAGGCGGCCCTGGTCGCGCAGTGGATGCTGGTGGGCTTCGTCCACGGGGTGATGAACACCGACAACATGACCATCTCGGGCGAGACCATCGACTACGGGCCGTGCGCGTTCATGGACGCCTTCGACCCGGCCACGGTCTACAGCTCGATTGACGAGCGCGGGCGCTACGCCTACCGCAACCAGCCGGTCGCGGCGGAGTGGAACCTCGCGCGGCTCGCCGAGGCCATGCTGCCGCTCTTCGACGAGGACCAGGACCGTGCGGTGGGTCTGGCGGAGACGTCGCTCGGGGCGTTCGCCGGGCAGTACAGCGCCGCCTGGACGGCCGGCCTGCGCGCCAAGCTCGGTCTGCCCCAGGAGCTCGGCGACGACGTCGTCTCCGCGCTGGCCGACGACCTGTTCGCCCTGCTCCAGGCCAACCACGTGGACCACACGTCCTTCTTCCGCAACCTCGGCGCGGCCGCCCGCGGCGCGCCCGGCCCGCCCGGGACCTGGTGCTCGATCTGCAGGCCTTCGACCGCTGGGCCGAGCGCTGGCGGGCCCAGAACCCGGACCCCGAGATCATGCACCGGACCAACCCGGTCTACATCCCGCGCAACCACCTCGTCGAGGAGGCGCTCGCAGCGGCCGGGGACGGCGATCTCGACCCGCTGGGACGGCTCCTGGAAGCGGTGACCGCCCCGTACGACGAGCGGCCGGGCCTGGAGCGCTACGCCGCCCCCGCGGCGGAGGACTTCGGGCCGTACACCACGTTCTGCGGGACCTGAGGCCGGGCCCCGGCCCGAGCGACCGTCGCAGCCGAGCGCCCGTCGCCGCCGGGCGCTCGGCTCAGGCCGCCGGCCCCAGGTGCTGCAGCAGCTTCTCCGTCGAGATCATCGCCCCGCCCAGGACGGCCGGCAGCCCGCCGCCCGGATGGACGGAGGCCCCCACCCGCCACAGCCACGGGCGCAGCAGGCTCCGGTGGGACGGGATGTGCAGGGGCCCGCTCTGCCACGACGGACGGACCGCGCCGTAGAGCGCCCCCTGCGCCGAGCCGTGGACCGCGAAGAACGCCGGGTCGAGGATCTCCGTGCGGCGGAAGTGCTCCCGCAGCGGGGCCCGCAGCCCCAGCACCCGGGCCGCTCGGTCGAGCTCGCGGGCCACGAAGGGGTCGTCGAGGGTGTAGGACCTCCCGTTGGCGGGGGCCGTCAGGAGCAGGGCCAGGGTGGGGGAGCTGTTCGGGTAGACGCCGTGGGCCGGGTAGTAGTTCGCGAAGGCCATGGTCTGCGCGGGCTCCTCCCCGGCCTCCAGGCTGGCGTAGAGCTCCGCCGGGCGGTCCGGCAGGATGACTCCGTGCCGGGGCGTGCCCTCGGGGAGCCCGGCGTCGAGGATGGCGTAGATCGCGATCGCCGAGCAGCTGAGCCGGCGCGGTCGCCGGGGGGCGCCCCCGGCGAGGAGGCCGCCCAGGCGGTGGGCGTCGACCCCGCTGACCACGGCGTCGGCCCGGTAGGTGCCGCGGGCGGTCTCGACCCGCCGTCGTGCGACGGCGGTGACCGGCTCCCCGGTGCGGGTCTCCACGCCGGCCCGCCGGGCCAGCCGCTCCAGGGCCTCGACCAGCTCGTACACCCCGCCGCGGGGGATCCACACCCCGTCCCGGGCCATCACCGCGGGCATGCTCGCGTAGAGGGCCGGGGTGCGCGAGGGGCTGACGCCGGCGTTGAGGGTGTGGATGGCGATCACCTCGCGCAGGCCCTCCGGCATCCAGTCGAGGCCGTCGAGGTAGCTGCGGGTCGTCAGGTGCGGCCCGTAGAGCCGGCCGAGCGCGGCCAGCGCGGGGTAGGAGCTGCGGTCCAGGGGAGCAGTGGTGAGCAGCCGGGTGACGTCCGGGCCGAGACCGCCGTGCTCGGCCTCGAAGCGGGCCCAGGCCGCGTGCCAGGGGTGGCCGGGCGGCACGGGCAGCTCGCTGCGGGTGCCGCGGTAGTAGTACGTCCCGACGTCGGGCAGCCGCTCCAGCTCCAGACGGGCCACCGCCGCGGCGTCGGGCTCCCCGGCGCGGGCACCGGTGCCCGCGCCGCGCAGGGTGTCCAGGCGCCCGAGCAGCTCCTGCCACACTCCCGGGAACGTGACCAGCGAGGGCCCGGTGTCCATCCGCTGCCCGGCCTGTTCGATGCGCCGGCTCTTGCCGCCGAGGTGGTCGGCGGCCTCCAGCACGGTGACCCGGTGGCCGGCGTGGCCCAGCAGGGCGGCGGCGGTCAGACCGCCGATGCCGCCGCCGACCACGACGACGCGGCTCACGGGTACCGTCCCAGGATCAGCGCGCCCGCCAGCTGCACCCCGGCCACGGTGCCGGCGACGTAGGGGAACGCGATGGAGTGCCGGTAGAGCCGGTGGCCGGTGGCCGGGGCCGGGGCCCGCAGCAGGGAGACCACGAGCCACCCGGCGATGAGCGCGTTGACCACCGCCACCGGAACGCTGACGAGCGCGAAGCCCAGCACGGACACGGCCCACCACGCGCCGCTCCACCACCCGGTGCCGCGCGCGCCGAGCCGGACCGCCGTCGTGGTGATGCCCACCGCGCGGTCCTCCTCGATGTCCTGGACGGCGTCGAAGGCGTGCTTGGCCACGCTCCAGGCCATCAGGCCCAGCGCCGCCGGCCACACGGGGGTGTCGCCGAGCGCGTAGGCCAGGACGACCAGGGGGAGGGCGTAGGCGGCGTTGCTCAGGGAGTCGAGGAACGGCCGCGCCTTGAAGCGCAGCGGCGGGGCCGAGTAGAACACGAACACCAGCACGTACAGCGCGATCCAGCCCAGCGCCGCCGGGGGTAGGGCGAGGGCGAACCAGAGGGCGAACGGCAGGTTGGCGGCGAGCACCGACACCCAGATCGTGCGCACCTCGGAGGCCCTGATCCGGGCGCCCTCCAGCGACCCCTTGCGCGGGTTCAGGGCGTCGGTGTCCTGGTCGAAGATGTCGTTGACGCCGTAGATCAGCAGATTGAACGGCAGGGTCAGCCACAGCAGCAGCGGCACGGCCTCCCACCGCAGCAGCAAGCCGGTGAGCCACATGCCCAGCACGCCCGGGCCCAGCGTGTTGATCCAGAGCACCGGCCGTGAGATGTGCACCATCCGCCGGAGGGCGGGAGCGGGGCCTGCTGCTGGCACGGTGGTGGTCCTCCTCGGACGACGGGCACCCGGGAAGCCCGGGCGCCCTCCACTCTACGGGGCCGCGGGAACCGGGGAACTTCCGCGGGCGGGCGGGGCGCCCTGCCCGGAGGGCGGCCGGGGCGGCGCCCACGGCGGTTCGTGCCCGGCCGTGCGGCCGGGCAGACTGGTGGTCGTGCGCATGATGCTCCTGACCTCCGGAACCCGCGGCGACGTCGAGCCGTTCGCAGCCCTGGCCCGCTACGCCGCCGCCCGGGGGCACGAGGTCCGGCTGGGGGTGCCGGACCGGTCCGGCGCCGACCTGTCCGGGCTCGACACCGTGCGTCTCGGGGTGGACTTCCACCGTCTGCTGCGCACCGACGGGCTCTCCCCGCGCGCGGCGCTGCGCCACTACCGCACCGAGGTGCGCCCCGGCATGCGGCGGATGCTCTCGGCCGCGGTGCGGGAGACGCTGGCCTTCGGCCCCGACCTGGTCGTGCACCACCCGCTGATCCTCACCGCCCCTGCCCTGGCCGACGCCCTGGGCGTCCCGCGGGTGCTGACCGAGTTCGTGCCCGTGGCCACGCCCACCCGCGAGTTCTCCGCCCCGGGCGGACCCACGGTCAGCGCGGACCTCGGGCGGTTCAACCGGGCCACCTACGCGGTGCCGCGCGGCGCGGCGCGTCTGTTCCGCGCCGACGTCGAGGGTGCCTGCGCGGCGCTGCCCGGCGGCCGGGCCCCCTCGCCCCGCTCGCCCTCCCGGGCCACGCTGATCGGGGCCAGCCCGCACCTGCTGCCGCGGCCCGCCGACTGGCCGGCCGCGGTCCACCTGACCGGAGCGTGGCACGACGAGGCGCTGGAGCCTGCGACGGAGCCCGTGGTGGACCGGTTCGTGCGCGGCGGACCGTACCTGGTGGCGACCTTCGGGTCCATGCGGGCGGGCGACGCGCAGGCCCGGGCCCGT
This sequence comes from Kocuria sp. CNJ-770, assembly GCF_001942375.1. Lineage (NCBI taxonomy): Bacteria > Bacillati > Actinomycetota > Actinomycetes > Micrococcales > Micrococcaceae > Kocuria > Kocuria sp. CNJ-770. The sequence goes on along the minus strand of NZ_MKJW01000011.1, from coordinate 27,737 downwards.
GCGGTCGTGGCCGGGGCGCGCGCCCACGGCCTGCGCACCCTGCTGCTCAGCGGATGGGGCGGCCTGGTCCTGCCGGAGGACCACCCCGGGGAGGACGTGCTGGTCGTGCCGTCCGCGCCGCTGGGCCCCGTGCTCCGGGGGGCCGCCGCGGCGGTCCACCACGGCGGGGCCGGAACGGTGCACACCGTCGCCCGCGAGGGCGTGCCCTCCGTGGTCGTGCCCTTCCTCGCCGACCAGCCGTTCTGGGCCGGGCAGCTCCACCGCCTGGGGATCGCGTCGGCCCCCGTGCCCCACCGGAGGCTGACGGCGGAGACGCTGGTCCCGGCGCTGGGCGAGGCCCTGGCCCGGGGCGAGCGGGCCGCGCGGCTGGGACGCGCCATGCGGCAGGAGCGGGGGCTGCGGACCGCGCTGGACGTCCTCACCGGCCTCTGAGCCGGCCCGCCCCGGCTCGTCCGGCGCGCACGCCCCGTTCGGTGCACAGTGCCCGTCCGGCGTGCAGTGCCCTCCCGATCGTGCGGAACGGCCTGCTCGTCCGGAGCCTGCTGTCTGTCCGGCCCGCCCCGTCCTTCCGGCTCGGTCACCCGCCCTGCCCCCGGAAGAGGGGTCAGACGGGCCCGGTCGGGCCGTGCCACGATGCCGGGGGAACGACGCCGAGCGGAGGGGGACCGCCATGCCGAACCAGATGACGCTGCTGTTCATGAACCTGCTGCTGACGATCGTCCTCGTCGTGGGGTTCTCCCTGCACCTGGGCGGATGGCAGTGGTGGTTCCCGTGCCTGTGGCTCGTGGGCATGGCCCTCGGCTCCGTCTGGAGTGCGCTGCCCCGCCCGCACGCGGTGCGGTCCCGGTGGGCCGGCACCGGATGACCCGACGCGGGAGCCGGCGACGGGTCCGGCGCGTTCGGTCCGGGGATCGGCGGCGGCGCATGTGACGCCCCGTGTCGCGTGCTGCCCGGTGCTCCCGGACGGGCCGGCCGGGAGCGGGCGTCAGGCCAGCTGCGCGGAGGTCGCGGGGCCGACGGGGTCCAGCGGCGCGCTGCCGAGCGCGGCATCGGCACGGGCCAGGCCGGACACGGCCCGTTCCAGGTCCGCGACGGGCAGCGTGAAGGGCAGGCGCAGGAACCGTTCGAAGGTCCCGTCGACGCCGAAGCGGGGCCCGGCCGCCAGGCGCAGCCCGTGGCGCGGCGCGAGCGCGGCCAGCGCGCTGCCGACCGGTTCCGGCAGCTCGGCCCACAGGGAGAGTCCCCCCGGGGGCACCTCGAACCGCCAGCCGGGCAGGTGCTCGCCGAGGAGGGCGACCAGCGCCGTCCGCTGGACGCGCAGCTGCTCCCGGCGGGCCGGGAGCACGTCCGGGTCCCGCAGCAGCGCCGCCGTCGCCAGCTGCTCGACGATCGGCGAGCCCATGTCCACGCTCGGTCGGGCCGCCGCCAGCCGGGCGACCGTCCCGGGTGCCGCACGGACCCACCCGATGCGCAGACCTGCCCAGTAGGACTTGCTCGTCGAGCCGATCGAGATGACGTCCGGGTGGTGGACCGCAGCCGGAGGCGGGGGCGGTCCGTCGAGGTGCAGGTCGACGAGGGTCTCGTCCACGACCAGCGTGGTCCGGGACTCGCGCGCGACGCGCACGATCGCGGCACGCTCCTGACCGGTCATGCACCGACCCGTGGGGTTGTGGAAGTCCGGGATCACGTAGGCCATGGTCGGCGCGGTCTGCCGGAGCGCGGCGCGGAAGCCCTCGACGTCCCACCCGGTGCTCCCGAGGGCCACGGGCACGGGACGGCAGCGCGCCTCCCGCACGGCGTCGAGGGCGTGCGGGTAGGAGGGGTGGTCGACGACGACGCGGTCGCCCGCCGCGGTGACCAGTCGGAGCACGAGGTGCAGGGCGTGCTGCGCCCCGGAGGTGACGAGGATCTGCTCCGCCGTGGTCGGCAGGCCCCGGGCCGTGTACGTCTCGGCGACGGCCTCGCGCAGCACGCCCACCCCGGCCGGGGAGTACCCGTGGCTCGGCAGGTGCGCCGGCAGGTCCTGGAGAGCCGCGGCGTAGGCGGCGTGCACGGCCTGCGGCGCGGCCGGCAGCGCCGCGTAGGCGAGGTCCAGCACTCCGTCCGGTGCCTCCGGGCCCGGTGTGCTCGTTCCGCTCCTGCCGGGCAGGGCCGTGGTGCTGCGCGCGCCCTGCCGGCCGGTGAGACAGCCGTCCTCCCGCAGCAGCCGGTAGGCCCCGGAGACGGTGGTCCGGCTCAGGCCGAGGGCGGCCGCCAGCTCCCGCTCCCCGGGCAGCGCCACGCCCAGCGGCACTCGTCCGTCCAGCACGAGCAGGCGCAGGTGGTCCGCCAGCTCTCGATAGGCGGGTCCGCGGCCGGACGGGGGCGGGAGCATCGGGGCCAGGGCACGGGCGCTGATCCTGCGGGTCACGAGAACCAGTGTTCACCGACTGGCTATAGCAAGCAATGCCAGTCGAGCGGAAACTGGAGGCATGTTGAGGCGCAGACTCGTCCAGTTGTACACCGGCCTGGTGGCTTACGGCTTCTCGCTCGCCCTGATGCTCCGTGCCGACCTCGGCCTGGATCCCTGGGACGTCTTCCACCAGGGCGTGGCCGAGCGGCTCGGCTGGAGCTTCGGGGCGGTGGTCATCGCCACCGGCGCGCTGGTCCTCCTGCTCTGGGTGCCGCTGCGGCAGCGGCCGGGTCTCGGGACGATCAGCAACATCGTGGTCATCGGCCTGGTCGTCGACGCAGCCCTCCTCGTGCTCCCGCACGTCACCGGGATTCCTGCCCGGGTGGCGCTGCTCGCGGGCGGTGTGCTGCTCAACGGGGCGGCCACCGCCGCCTACATCGGGGCCCGCTTCGGCCCCGGCCCCCGCGACGGCCTGATGACCGGGCTGGTGGCGCGCACCGGCGGCTCCGTCCGGCGGGTGCGCACGGCCATCGAGCTCTGCGTCCTGGCCACGGGCTGGATGCTGGGGGGCAGCGTGGGCGTGGGCACCGTCGTCTACGCGCTCGCCATCGGGCCGCTCGTCCACCGCCTGCTGCCGGTGCTGGACCTTCCCGCCGGTCCCCGCACCGTGCCCGCGCCCCGGGAGAGGACCGCGCCCCGGGAGAGGACCGCGCCCCGGGAGAGGACCGCGCCGCGAGTTCACGGCTGATGCCGCTCCGTGCCCTGATCGCCGCTCTGCGCCCTCGGCGTCCTCGGCTGCGGAGTCCCGGCGCCGCCGGCACGGTGTCCGGTGGCGCGCACAGGTGTCCTGCCCGCCGGTGGCGCGTACCGTGGGCGAGGTGATGGACGTCTTCGGGAAGGTGAACCCATGAGTACGGCAGTGCACTTCGGTGCAGGCAACATCGGACGGGGTTTCGTGGGGCTGCTGCTCCACGAAGCGGGCTACGAGGTGGTCTTCGCGGACGTGGCGGCGCCGCTGATCGACGCGCTGGCCTCGACCCCCAGCTACACGGTGCACGAGGCCGGCGAGGGCGGCCGCGACCACGTCGTCGAGGGCTACCGGGCGGTCAACTCCGCCACGGACGAGGACCGACTGGTCCAGGAGCTGGCCCGAGCGGACGTGGTGACCACGGCCGTGGGCCCAAACATCCTGCGGTTCGTGGCCCCGGCCATCGCCAAGGGCCTGGCCGCCCGCCCGGCCGGGGCGTCCCGGGTGGCGGTGATGGCCTGTGAGAACGCGATCAACGCCACCGACATCCTGGAGCGGGAGGTCCGGGCCGCTGCCCGGGACCAGGGCCTCGACGACGCGGCGGTCGACACCCGGGCTGTCTTCGCCAACACCGCGGTGGACCGCATCGTGCCGAACCAGGAACCGGGGGCGGGCCTGGACGTGCGGGTGGAGCCCTACCTCGAGTGGGCGATCGAGCGGGGACCGTTCGGCGACACCGTCCCGGAGATCCCCGGGGTGACCTGGGTGGAGGCACTGGGCCCCTACATCGAGCGCAAGCTGTTCACCGTGAACACCGGCCACGCGGCCGCCGCCTACTTCGGGCGCGCCGCCGGGAAGCGCAAGCTCTCGGACGCGCTGGCCGATCCGCAGATCCGGGCCAAGGTCGAGGCGGTCCTGCAGGAGACCAAGGCGCTGCTGGTGGCCAAGCACGGCTTCGACCCCGCCGAGCAGGAGGCCTACGTGCAGAAGATCCTCACCCGCTTCGCCAACGCCGAGCTGCCGGACACCGTGGACCGGGTGGGCCGGGCCCCGCTGCGCAAGCTGAGCCGGCACGAGCGGTTCACCGGGCCGGCCGCGGAGCTGGCCGAGCGCGGACTGGCCACCGCCGCCCTGCTGGACGCCATGGCCGCGGCCCTGCGCTTCGACGCCCCGGACGACCCGGAGGCCGCCGAGCTCGCGCAGCTGCTGGGCGGACCGGACCCGGACGAGACCCTGGCCGGGCGGCTGACCGGCCTCGAGCCCGGTCACCCGCTCTTCGAGGACGTCGTGGGCGTCGTCGCCGCCGCCCGGGCGTCCCGGCGGGACTGAGACCGCCGGGCACCGCACGGGACGGGCGTCCTGGACCCCGGTCCGGGACGCCCGTCCCTGGCGGGTGCCCCGGTGGGCCCGCGCCCCCGGATGAGGGGTCAGACACGGCGGTGCCCGGGGTGGGAGGATGCGGTCATCGAGCACGTCCGACCGGGGGAGGACCACGTGCTGACCGGCGTCGACAAGCTGCTCCTCGGGCTCTGGCTGCTGCCTCTGGGCCTCGGGTTCGTCGTCGGCCTGCGCGCCGGGGGCGACGACGGACTGGTGCTGCTCTTCGTCTCGGGGGTCGTGGCCGCGATGTATCCCGCGGTGCTGGCCGGCATGCTCCACCACGCGCGTCGCCGGAGCCGCTGGGCCGACCTCGTCGCCGCGGACGGGCCTTTCGGGCGCACGGACCGGACGCCTCCGGCCGGCGAGGACGTTCCCGAGGCCCGGGCGAGCGGGGCCGGCTGCTGGTGGTCCGTGCCCTCCCGCTGCTCCTCGTCGTGCCCGTGGCCGTCCACCTCGTCGCCGCCGAGGGCGGCTGGGCCTCCGCGGTCATCACCGCCCAGCTCATCACCGTGGTGACCATGGCCGCCCATGTCCACCAGGGGGGCAGGGAGCCCGGCCCCGCCTCCCCGTGGCCACCCGCCTGAGGCGCCCGCGGCGACCGAGGGAGCCGCAGGCCGCCGTCCCGCCGCAGGCCGCCAGGAGGGGACGGCCACGGGGATCGCGCCCGCCGGCTCAGGGGCCGTCCGGAGGCACGGCCTTGCGGTAGTGCCGTGACGGCTGGGCGTAGCCGTGGCGCTCGTAGAACCGGTGGGCCCGCCGCCGCCGGTTCGAGGTCGACAGCTCCAGCGCGGTGGCCCCCATGTCCCGCGCCGTCCGCTCGGCCGCGGCCAGCAGGAGCGCGCCCACGCCCTGGGACCGGGCGGGCTCGTCGACCACGAGCGCGGTGAGCCGGGCCCGGTAGGCGCTCTCGGTCAGGAACGGCACCCGGTGCAGGTGCGCCAGGCCGACCACCCGTCCGGCCGCCTCCGCCACCAGACACCGGTCGTCGGGCCCGCCGGTGCACACCCAGGCGCGCACCCAGCGCGCCTCGGGGCGTAGCCGAGCTGCCCGAGCAGGGCCACCACGGCGGGGACGTCGGTGGCCCGGGCCCGGCGGACGGAGACGGCAGGGACCTCCTCGGTCACGGCGGCGTGCCGTCCGGCGGATCGGCGGGGCCACGGGCCGGAGCGCCTCCCGCGGACCCGCCGCCGGACGCACGGCCTGACCGTCGGGTGCAGAGCACGTCGCCTACCGGCGCACGACCAGGACCGGGCAGTGCGCGTGGGAGACCAGCGCGGAGCTGACCGAGCCCAGGATCATGCCGAGCACCCCGCCGACGCCGCGCGCCCCGACCACCAGCATCCGGGCGCTCCTGCTCTCCTCGACGAGCAGCTCGGCGGGGCGTCCGCGCAGCAGCCGGGTGCTCAGCCGGGCGGGGCGGGTCTCGCCGAACACCTCCTGGAGCGTGTCCTGGAGCATGCGCCGGGCGTCGGCCTGGAACGCTTCGGGATCGAGTTCGGGGATGTATCCGTAGGAGGTCGCGTACAGGGCCGGATCCTGCCAGCACGCGATCACCTCCAGAGGGGCGTCGAAGGCCTGCGCCAGCCGGGCCGCTTCCCGCAGCGCCTCCTTGGAGTGGTCCGAGCCGTCGACGCCCACGATGACGCGGTCGCCGGTGGGGGTCTCGATCGGGGTGTCGCTCATGGCGCTCCTTCTGTGCGGGGCCGGCGCTGCCGGGGAGGGTGGATTGGGTCGCCCCGTCCCGGGACGCCGGGCTCGAGGCGGTGCGGTGCACCGTGGCCGGGGCCGCGGTCGGGCCGCGGTCGGGCGGCGGTCGGGCGGCGGGTCGCACACCGGTGGACCCGCCGCCGCGGGCGGTGACCCTAGGCGGAGCCGGATTCCCGACGGGTCACCGGGATCTTCTTGGTGGCCTGTTCACCCGGCTCGCGCATCGGGGCCCGGACCTCGAGCACCCCGTCGGTGTAGGCGGCGGTGATGTCCTCCTCCCGGCAGCCCTTGGGCAGGGGCAGGGCGCGGGAGAAGGAGCCGTAGTGGAACTCGGAGCGGTAGCTGCCCTTGTCCTTGTGCTCGGTCCTCTCCTGGCGGGTGGCCCGCAGGTGCAGGGTGTCGTTGACGACCGTGAGCTCGACGTCCTTGTCCGGGTCGATCCCGGGCAGCTCCGCCCGGATCACCATGGTGTTGCCGTCCTGGAACTCCTCCACGCGCGGCCACGTGGTCTCCAGGTCCCCCTCCATGAGACGACGGAGGGGCTCGAGCACGTCGAAGGCCTCCCTGCGCATCAATCCAGCCATGACCAGACTCCTCATCGTGAACTGACCGGCGCCGGCCCCCGTGGCCGACGCCCCCGGTGCCGGCGCCCGGATCCCCGGGACCGTGCGCTGCACGTGGGCATTTCCACCGTAGGCACCCTGTGCCGGTGCGGTAAGGCCCGGGGCCGACATGTCCCGATCGTGACGCCGCCCGGGAAGCACCGGCGCTGCGCAGAGCCGCCGCGCACGCGCTCAGGGGGCTGAACGTCCGTGCCGGGGGTCCGGAGCCGATGATGTCGTCGCGGCGGCCGCCGCCGACGTCGGTCAGGGGGCGCACGTGCCGGTCGCCGCACCGGCCCCTGGCCGCGCCGGCGCCGCTGCCGTCCGTCGCCCACCCGAGGGTTCTCCCGGGTGCGACGACTTGTTGCGCCCATCGGCCGCCGCGCCGGACCGGCCCCGGTCCCGGCGGCCTACCCTGGGTCCAGGGGGGTGGTGGCCGTGCCACGGAGGACCGCGACGATCGTGCTGGGGACCCTGCTGCTGGCCGCGGGGGTGCTGCTGCTCCTGGAGGCGACCGGCCTCATGGGAGCCGTCGGCGTGCTGTGGGGACTGCTCTTCCTCGCGGCCGGCGCCGCGTTCGCCGTCCTGTACGCCACGGACCCGTCCAAGTGGTGGGCGGCGATCCCCGCGGGCACCCTGCTCGGACTCGGCCTGCTCGTGCTGTTCGACGACGCCGGTGTGCCCGGCAGCCAGCAGTGGGGCGGTGCCCTGTTCCTCGGCGGCGGCGGCGCCGGATTCGCCGCCGTCTACCTGCGCGACCACCGCCGGTGGTGGGCCCTCATCCCGGCCGGTGTGCTGATCACCCTGGCGCTGCAGGCCCTGCTCACCGCCGCCGCCCAGGAGGAACAGGCCGGCGGAGTGCTGTTCTTCGTGGGGCTGGCCGTCACGTTCGCGCTCGTGGCCGTGCTGCCGACCGGCGCGGCCCGCAACCGCTGGGCGTGGATTCCCGCCGCCGCCCTGGCCCTCCTCGCGGCACTGATCGCCCTGGAGGCCACCGTGCTGCTGTCCGCGGTGTCCTACCTGTGGCCGCTGGCGCTCATCGCGGCCGGCGGCTACCTCATCGTGCAGTCCCTCCGGCGCCGGCACGACACGCCCGAGCACGGGCCGGCGCCCGGCCCCGGAAGCACCTCGAGCGCGGCCCGCGACCGGTGAGCGGGCCGGGCCCCCACCCGGCGCGGAGTCGGGGACGAGCGCTCGCGGCCGGTGCCGCGGACCCGCTGCGCGGTGGGCAGAGCGCGCCGCCTCCCGGCGGCTCTGCCCGCCCACGCCCCTCCTGCACCGGCGGGGCCCCGTGGCGTGCTCGGTCAGGGCAGCCGGGCGGGGCGCAGCCGGACCGCGTCCCCGGCCCGCTCCGGGTCCAGGGGCACCGGGCTGTGCAGCACGGCCGGCCCACGGTGCAGGACTCCGTCCGAGAGCGGCCGGCAGCGCAGACCTCCCCGCCCGCGCATCGCGGCGTGCGCCCCGGGGGCGAGCATGCGGTCCATCCACGCGCAGGGGTGAGCGGGCCGCCCGGCTCGCAGTCGGACGAGCTCACCGCGCGACTCCAGGGCGAACTCCTGCCCGAGCAGCGGGGCCAGCTCGGCGCCGCGCAGGACCACGTTGCGCCGGGCGAGCAGAGGGTCGAAGGGGTCGGCTCCGAGGTCGGCCGCGATGGCCTCGAGCGCCTCGACGGCGAGCAGGGTGACGGCCGCGTCCATGTGCGCGGCCTTGCCGAAGAACCGGTCGCCGACGATGCCCTTGCCGGTCACCAGCTCGGCGCGGTCCGCGTCCGTCGTCGGGACGTCCGCGGCGCCGTCCCGTGCCCGGCCGAAGTAGGCGTGGCCGGGGGAGACGAGCAGGTGGAGGATCTCCACGTCGTAGCGGTGGGTCGTCGTCATGGGCTCCAGCCTCTCACCGGCTGCGCGCGGCGTCATGCGGCCCGGCGGTGAGGCCCTCCGGGGGCGCTGCCGCAGGGGGACCGCCGAGGGGCTCCCGGCCCCACGTCGCCCGGTGTATCGTCACGAGCGTGACCGACTCCACGCCCGGTGCCCCGGGCCCGCGCGCCGCCCTGGTCGTCGTCGACGTCCAGCGGGGTTTCGACGACGCCGCGTACTGGGGCCGGCGGGACAACCCGTCGTGCGAGGCGAACATCGCGGCCCTGCTGGCCCACTGGCAGGAGAGCGGCCGTCCCGTGGTGTTCGTCCGGCACGACTCCACGACCCCGACCTCACCGCTGCACCCGGACCGCCCCGGCAACGCCTTCAAGGACATCCTCACCGGCACCCCGGACCTGCTGGTGCGCAAGAGCGTCAACTCCAGCTTCCACGGCAGCCCCGACCTGCACACCTGGCTGCAGGCCCACGACGTCCCGGAGCTGGTCGTCTGCGGCATCACGACCAACCACTGCTGCGAGACCACGGCCCGGGTCGGGGGCAACCTCGGCTACCGGGTCCACTTCGCCCTGGATGCCACCCACACCTTCGACCGCACGGGACCGGACGGCGTGACCGTGCCCGCGGCCGACCTGGCCCGGGTCACCGCGGTCAACCTGCACGGGGAGTTCGCCACCGTGGCGACCACGGCGCAGCTCACCAGCCCGTCCCGCTGACGAGGGACGAGCGGGCCGGCCGGCCCGCTCCGCCAGCCGCACCGGACCCGCGCACCGTCGGCGCCCGCCCCGGCGCGGAGGACCGGCTCCGGGACGGGAGGCGTGCGCGCCCCTGCCCCGTCGGCCCGCGTGCGGCCGCGGGCCCGGTGCTACGCTCCACGGACTCGAGGGGAGTGATGTCATGCACCACAGGGTCCGGATCGTCGCACTGGTCGTCCTGCTGCTCGCACTGGGCCTCTTCGCCGTGACCGAGTGGCTGCCGGCGCTGTACCTCGTCCCCGCGGCGGGAGGAACGCTGCTGGTGAACGAGTACGGGGCGCGGTCACCGGGGCCGGGCCGGCGGGAACGGGATCGGCCACGCCCGTGAGGTCCCACGGCGCCCCGGGCGGGGGATCCGAGGTCCCGGGCGCCCCACCGCCGCGGGCGCCCGGGCGGCCGGGGCCATGACCGGTCCGCCTGACCCGATCGCCGGCGCGTGGCCCCGGCGCACGGACCGGTGCCTGTTGCGCCCGGTGCGCGCCTCCGACCTCGAGGCGATGCTCGCCTACCGGGGCGATCCGCACGTCACCGAGCACCTGGGCCATGCCCCCTTGTCGCGTGAGGAGGTCCGGGACCGCATCGACGCCCGTCCGGCGGGACGCGACCCGGGGTCCGGGCGGGTCGTGCGCGGCGTGGCGATCGTGGTCGACGGCCGCTGCGTGGGAGATGCGATGCTGCGCCTCCAGCCGGCGCCCGGGGAAGGGGGTTGGCAGCTGTGGATCGGCTACGCGCTGCGACCGGAGATGTGGGGGCGTGGGCTGGCGACCGAGGTGGCCACCGAGCTCGTCGGCATCGCCCAGGACTGTGGTCTGCCGGTGTGGGCCGAGACGTTCGCGGAGAACCTGGCCTCACAACGGGTGCTCGAGAAGGCGGGACTGGAACTCGTCGACGAGGTGCTGGCCGAGGGCCGGCACTGCCGCATCTTCGCTGCCGGACACCCTGGGTCACCGGTGCCGGCACCTCCTGTCCCGTCCCGGTAGGGCGCGCTCGGCCGGTCGACCGCACCAGGGCACACCGGCTCCTCGTCGCCGCCCCGTGGGCCGCCCCGTGGGCCGCAGCGGGCCGCTCAGCCGGCGCCGCCCCGCAGCACGTCCACGTGCACGTGGTCCAGGTGGCGCAGGATCTCGTTGGCGGGCTCGGGGGCGTCGTAGTCCTGCCAGCGCCCGCGGGCGCTGTGCGCGCTCCAGAACCGGTCGTCGAAGATGACGTACTGGACGTCCAGGTCCTCGGCGTGCGCGACCAGCCAGTGGGCCAGCACCCACCCCGCCCGCCGGTTCTCCTCGGTCACCGGCCGGAAGAAGACGTCGACGGCGCGCCCGTCGTAGTGCGTCGACTCCTCGCCGTGCCCCCGATCCACGCCGCCCGGGGCGAACCCGCCCAGGCTCTGCTCGCCGAACACCTCGGTCATCGCCGCGCGCAGCCGCTCGGCGCGGGGCGTCAGACCGGTCCCGGTCAGCTGCTGCTCGGGCAGCCCGCCGTCGGCCGGGCCCCGGCAGGCCAGGCTCGCGCCGGCGTCCTCGGGCGGCCCGTCGGCCAGCCGCTGCAGCACCGTCTCGTCGAGCCCGGCGGTGTCCACGGCCCGCCCGCGGGCGGCGAGCGCCACCGCCGTCGTGGCCCGCTTCGCCTCCTCACGGGTGAGCTCCACCTCCCCGTCCGCGGTCTCGACCGTGCACTCCGGGCCCCAGCGCGCCCAGTCGTCGCCCGCGCGCAGACCGCTCAGCAGGTTCGGCCCGACCAGCACCAGCGCGCCCGCGAGCGACCCCAGCAGCAGCAGGCTCAGGACGAGCCGGAGAGGCCGGCGACGCCCGCCGGGCGTCCCGTCCGGACTCATCGTCGGCGCGGACGGGGCGCCGGCACGAGCGCCGTCCCCGTGCTCGTGCGCGCGCCGGCCGGTCCGGGGGCCGGGGCGGGGCCGACGCCTCCGGCGCCGGCTGCGGTGATCGTGACGGTGATGTCGCACCTGCTTCTGCTCGGTCTGCTGTTCGGTCTGCTGTTCGTCCTGCTGTTCGATCTGGTGGTGATTCCTCCGGTCCTGCCGGGCTTCCAGCTATAGCAGAGCGGAGGAACGAGGGCAGCACCCGGGCGAGGACCGGGAATTTCTATAATGCACTGTCAGTGCATTATGGTGCACTGATGGACGAGAGCACGACGACCTTGGCGACGGCCATCGGCACCCGCGTGAGACAGGAGCGGCAGCACCGGCACTGGACGCTGGACCAGCTGGCCGAGGCCGCCGGGGTCAGCCGCCGGATGGTGGTCAACGTGGAGCAGGGCGCGGCCAACCCCAGCGTGGGCACCCTGCTGCGGATCAGCGACGCCCTCGGCATCGGGCTGCCGGCGCTGGTGGAGCCGCCGCAGCCCAGGCCGGTGAAGGTCACCCGGCACGGGGAGGGCGCGGTCCTGTGGACCGGGAACTCCGGCGGCCGGGGGGTCCTGGTGGCCGGCACCGCGCCCCCGGACGTGGTGGAGCTGTGGGACTGGACCCTGGGCCCCGGCGACCGGCACGCGAGTGAGGCCCATGCCCCGGGCACCGAGGAGCTCCTACAGGTCCAGCAGGGCACGCTCACCGTCGAGATCGCCGGCCGGTCCGTCACCCTCGACACCGGCGACGCGCTCACCTTTCCCGGCGACGTGGCCCATGCCTACGCCAACCCCGGGGCCGGGCCGGCGCGCTTCTCCCTGACCGTCTTCGAACCGGGCGTGGGCTCGGGACACCGCCAGGAGGGTTCTCATGACTGAGCCGAGCACACTGGAACGGCTGCTCGACGAGGCCCGGGTCGAGGCGGAGGTGTTCGCGCTGCGACCGGACTACCGGGCCGCGCTGCTGGCCGTCGACGGGATCGTCCCGGGTCCGAGCGACGAGACCGGTGAGGCGCTGCTGCAGGAGGCCGAGGCCGCCGCCCGCCGGGCGCTGGACGGCCGGCCGGTGGAGCAGCTGCCGCACGTGGCCGCCTGGCGGGAGGCCTACCGGGCGTTCGGGGCGAAACCGCAGCGCACCCGCAACAGCCTGGAGGCCCTGCTGCGCCGGGCCTCCACCGGCTGCCGCGGGTCAACCGGCTCACGGACCTCTACAACGCGGTCTCGGTGCTGCACCAGATCCCGCTCGGCGGGGAGGACCTCGCCCGCTACCGCGGCGCTCCGCGCCTGGCCCGCGCCACCGGTGCCGAGCCGTTCGACACGGTCGCGGCCGGCGCACCGGTGACCGAGCACCCCCAGCCCGGAGAGGTGGTGTGGTGCGACGACGCCGGCGTGACCTGCCGGCGCTGGAACTGGCGCCAGGGACGCCGCACCGGTCTGACCGAGGACACCACCACCGCCCTGTTCGTCCTGGACGCGCTGGCGCCGCTGACCGACGCGGCCCTGCACGCCGCGGTCGAGGACCTGGCCACCCGCCTGGCCCGGCTCGGCCCCGAGGTGCAGATCACCCACCGCCTGCTCACCGCCGGCCCGACGTCCGCGCAAGGAGACTGACATGACCCACCACTCCGGGGCACCCGCCCCCGGTCGCCGGGGATCCCGGTGGGACCGGCCATGACTGCTCCCGTCCCATCCACCGCTCCCACCACCGCCGTGCCTCCGTGGGGGCTGGCCGTGGCCGCGATGCTCTCGATCCAGCTGGGCTCGGCCCTGTCCGTGGACCTGATCGGCATGGTCGGCCCGGCCGGGACCGCCTGGCTGCGGCTCAGCGCGGGAGCGCTGATCTTCCTGCTCCTGGCCCGCCCGCCGCTGCGGTCCGTGCGCCGGTCCGACGTGCCGGCGCTGCTGGGCCTGGGCCTCACCACCGGGGTGATGACCACCGGCTTCCTCGCCGCGATCGAGCGCATCCCGCTGGGCACCGCCGTGGCGATCGAGTTCCTCGGCCCGCTGACCGTGGCCGCCGTGCGCTCCCACAGCCTCCGGGCCCTCGCCTGGCCCGCCCTGGCACTGTCCGGGGTGGTGCTGCTGACCGAGCCGTGGCACGGCCGGATCGACCTCGCCGGCATCGGGTTCGCCGGGCTGGCCGCCGTCGGGTGGGGGTTCTACATCCTCCTCACCCAGCGGATCGGTGACCGCTTCACCGGCATCGGCGCGCTGTCGATGACCGTGCCCGTCGCCGCGGTGACAGCAGCGGTCCTCGGCGTCCCGCAGGCCGCCGGGCACCTCACCCCCGGCGTGCTCGCCGCCGCGGCCGGGCTCGCCCTGCTGCTCCCCGTCCTGCCGTTCGCCCTGGAGATGCTCGCGCTGCGCCGGATGACGCCCACAGCCTTCGGCACCCTGATGGCCGTCGAGCCGGCCTTCGGCGTGCTCCTGGGGCTGCTCGTGCTCCACCAGCATCCCTCCGGCGTGCAGACCGCCGGCATCCTGCTCGTCGTCCTCGCCGGCGCGGCCGCCCAGCGCGGTGGCCGGCGCCGCCCGCGGACCTCCGGGCCCACCGCCGACCTGCCCGCCCTCGACCCCATCAGGTAGGGCACCCCCGTCCCTCGCCGCTGCCGCGCCCGCCGGTGCACTGCGCACTGGTGGCGCCGCCGCCCCGTCCCGGCATGCCACCGGCCGCGCCCTCCCGCGTGCCGGACTGCGTCGGCCGGACAGTCCAGGACCACGTCACCCGGCACGCCGACCGGCCCGCCGACCGGCACACCGACCAGCACAGGAGAAACCACGATGTTCACCGGCTTGAGCGCCTTCCCCCTCACCCCGCTGGCGGACGACGCCGTGGACGAGCCCGCTTTCACCGGCCTGGTGCAGCGGCTGGCGGCGGCCCGGGTCGACTCCATCACCGTGCTGGGCTCCACCGGCTCCTACGCCTACCTGAGCACCGAGGAGCGCCGCCGGGTCGCCCGGCTGGCGGTCGAGCACGCGGGGACCGTCCCGGTGTTCGTCGGCATCGGAGCGCTGCGCACCTCCCAGGTCCTCACCCACCTCGAGCACGCCCAGCAGGCCGGGGCCTCCGCGGTGCTGCTGGCGCCGATGAGCTACCAGCCCCTGACCGACGACGACGTGGTCGGGCTCTTCGACACCGTCACCGCCCACTCCTCGGTGCCGGTGATCGTCTACGACAACCCGGACACCACCCATGTCACCCTCAGCACCGAGCTCCACGGGCGCGTCGCGGAACTGCCCCGGATCGCCTCGATCAAGATCCCCGGTGTGCCCGCCGACCCCCAGGCCGCACGGGCGCGGGTGCGCGCGATCCGCGAGGTCGTCCCCGAGCACGTGCGCATCGGGGTCTCCGGGGACGCCACGGCAGCCACCGGCCTGGTCGCCGGCTGCGATGCCTGGTACTCGGTCCTCGCCGGGACGCTGCCGGTCCCGGCGCTGAGCATCACCCGGGCCGCACGGGAGGAACGAGCCGCCGAGGCCGCGGCCGAGTCCGAGCGGCTGGCACCGCTGTGGCGGCTGTTCGCCGAGCACGGGAGCCTGCGGGTCGTGGCCGCGATCGCCGAGCAGGAGGGACTGGTGCCCGGCGCGTGCCTGCCGCTGCCCCTCCGCGGACTGGACGACGCGCAGCGCGCCCTCCTCGCCCGCGTCCTCGGCGACCTCGGCCTCGCCCGGCAGCGCTGACGCCGGTCCTGCCCGCGGCCCGGCGGACCTCGTGCCGACGACCTCGTGCAGCCATCTCCGTGCCGACCATCCCGTGCCGACCATCCCGTGACGACGACCGTGCGCCGCGGTCCAGGCACGGCAGGGACCACCTGGTAGGTTCCCCGCATGAGGACCGGGTGAGCGCCTGCCCCGTGACCGCCGCATCCCCCAGCACGTCAGGAGCACCACCAATGCCCCACCCGACGCCCGGACGCCCCCTGCAGGGCAGGACCGCCCTCGTCACCGGGGTCTCCCGCCGCCGCGGCATCGGCTACGCGGTGGCCGTCGAGCTCGCCTCCCTGGGAGCGAGCGTGTTCTTCCACCACTACGGCCCGCACGACGCGGACCAGCCCTGGGGCGGGGACGACCTGGACGCGGTCCGCGCCGGCGTCCGGGAGGCCCTGGTCGAGGGGGCGACGGCCGGCGACGCCTCCGCGGACCTGCGCGACGCGGACGCCGTGGAGCAGCTCGTGGAGCAGGCGTGGGCCTTGACCGGCCGGCTGGACATCCTGGTCTGCAACCACGCCCGCAGCGGAGGGGACGGGTCCGTCCTGGACATGACCGCCGGGATCCTGGACGCGTTCTGGGACACCAACACCCGCTCCACGCTGCTGCTCACCCGCCACTTCGCCCACCGTCACCTCGCCCACCGTCGCTCCGCCCACCACCGCACCACCACGACCGCGCGGGACGCACCGGCCCGCCCCGGGGACCGTCGCCGGGGCGGCGGACCGGTCGACGAACGGACCGCGGGACGGGTGTTCTGGATGACCTCGGGCCAGGGCGAGGGGCCGATGCGCGGCGAGGTCGCCTACGCCGTCAGCAAGGCCGCCCTGGCCGGGGCGACCCCCACGGTGGCCGCGGAGCTGCTGGAGCTCGGCATCGTGCTGAACACCGTCAACCCGGGGCCCGTCAACACCGGCTACCTCGACCCGGGCAGCACCGACCGGCCCCTGGAGGAGATCGACGCGTGGCGCGAAGCCACCCCGTTCGGCCGCTGGGGGCGCCCGGCGGATCCGGCGCGGCTGATCGGGTGGCTGGCCACCGACCAGGGCGTGTGGGTCGCCGGGCAGGTCATCACCACCGACGGGGGCATGGGCCTGACCTGATCGCCGGGACCCGGACCGCACCCCTCCGCGCGACTCCGCCCGGGTGCACGGCCCGCGCCCGGGGCCGAGGACCGATTCAGTCACCTGCGCGGAGGCTCTGTCGCCCCCGGCGCGGGGTTCCTAGAGTCGTTCCATGGGGCCACGAGGGGAACGCGTCACCGGTGACCGGGGCGGCCGGGCGGTCGGGGTGTGGTGGGACGCACGCCGGACCCACCGGAAGGGCCCGGAGGCGGTCCGGAGCCGACAGCAGGAGCGGCTGGCGGAGCTGGTGGTCTTCGCGCGGACGAACTCCCCGTACTACCGGCGGCTCTACCACGGGCTGCCGGAGCGGATCGAGGACGTCACCGCGCTGCCGGTGACGGACAAGCGGGCGCTGATGGCTGCCTTCGACGAGGTGGTCACGGATCCGGAGGTGACGCGCGCGGCGGTCGAGGAGTTCGTGGCGGACCCCGCCCGGATCGGGGAGCGGTTCGCCGGGAAGTACCTGGTGGCCACCACCGCCGGCACCACCGGCACCCGGGGCGTCTTCGTGCTCGACGACCGGTACCGGGCGGTGGCCTCGGGGCTGATGGCCCGGCTGAGCGCGGACTGGCTGCCGGCCCGGGAGGTGGTGCGCCTGGTGCTCCGCGGGGGACGATTCGCCGCGGTCGTGGCCACCGGCGGGCACTTCCTGGCCGTGGCCACCAGTACCCGGGAGCTGCGGGAGCGGCCACGGCGCCGCCGCCGGCTGCGGATCCTCCCGGTCCACCGGCCGCTGCCCGAGCTGGTGGCCGAGCTCAACGCCTTCGACCCGCTGCTGTTCGGGGCCTACGCCAGCGTGCTGCGGCTGCTGGCCTCCGAGCAGCGGGCCGGGCGGCTGCGACTGCGACCGGTGCTCGTGCTCAGCACCGCCGAGGGCCTGCCCCCGGAGGAGCGCATCCGGCTCGAGCGGGCCTTCGCCGCGCCCGTGCGGGAGGTCTACGGCTGCACCGAGTCCGGCTACGCCGCCTCCGGCTGCGCGCAGGGCTGGCTGCACCTGATCGGGGACTGGGTGATCCTCGAGCCGGTGGACGCCGAGCACCGCCCCGTCCCGTCCGGGACGGTCTCGCACACGGTGCTCCTGACGAACCTGGCCAACCGGGTCCTGCCGATCATCCGCTACGACGTGGGCGACCGCGTGCTGGTCAAGCCCGAGCCGTGCGCCTGCGGGAACCCGGCCCCGGCGCTGCACGTGCAGGGGAGGGCCTCGGACGTCCTCACCTTTCCTGCCGACGGCCCTGGCCGGGTGACGGTCCCTCCGCTGGCGCTGGGCACCGTCGTCGACCGCGTCCCCGGGGTGGAGCTGTTCCAGGTCGTCCAGACCGGCCCCACCGGTCTGCGGGTGCGGCTGCATCCCGCCGCGGGGGCGGACCCGGAGCAGGTCTGGACGGCCGTGCTGAGCGGGATCACCGGCCTGCTCGGCGATCTGGGGCTGGCCCACGTCACCGTGCAGCGGACGGCCGAGGCTCCGCAGCAGGGCCCCGGCGGCAAGTACCGCACCGTGGTCCCGCTGCCCGCATCCTGACCGGATCAGCGGGGCGCCAGGAGCGGCGGATCCGGCGGAGTCCGTGTCCCGGAGTCCAGGAGCTCGGTCCCGCGATCCGGAGCCTCCGCGCCGGTGCGGACGGACCGCTCAGCCGCGCAGCTGCGCGTGGAGCCGTGCGGCCTGCCGCGTCAGGTGGTCGCGTTCGGGGAGGCTGGACGCCAGCCGGGCGGCGTCGGCGTAGAGCCGTGCTGCGCTCCCCGTGTCACCGGCACGCTCGTGCAGATAGGCCGCCGCGGCGGTGCGGCGGGGCAGCCCGGGGTCGAGTCCCGCCAGGCGTCCAGCCCGGCCCGCGGGCCCCGGGCCTCGCCGACCGCCACGGCCCGGTTGAGGCGGGCCACGGGGCTGTCGGTGAGGCGCAGCAGCTCGTCGTACCACTCGACGATCTGCACCCAGTCGGTCTCCTCGGGCGTGCGGGCGTCGGCATGCAGCGCGGCGACGGCGGCCTGGGCCTGGAACTCGCCCAGCCGGTCCCGGGCGAGGGCCGCCTGGAGGACCTCGACGCCCTCGGCGATCAGGAGGGCGTCCCACCGGCGGCGGTCCTGCTCGGCCAGGGGCACGAGGCTGCCGTCGGGGCGGGTCCGCGCCGGGCGGCGCGCGTGGTGGAGCAGCATGAGCGCGAGCAGTCCCGCCACCTCCTCGTGCTCGGTCCCGGCCCGGAGCCGGCGGGTGAGCCGGATCGCCTCGGCGGCGAGGTCGACGTCACCGGAGTAGCCCTCGTTGAAGACCAGGTACAGCACGCGCAGCACCGTGGCGAGGTCGCCGGGCTGGTCGAACCGCACACCCGAGACGGTCCGCTTGGCCCGGCTGATCCGCTGGGCCATGGTCGCCTCGGGCACCAGGTAGGCCCGGGCGATCTGCCGGGTGCTCAGGCCGCCGACCGCGCGCAGCGTGAGCGCGACGGCCGAGGCCGGGGTCAGGGAGGGGTGCGCGCACAGGAAGTACAGCTGGAGCGTGTCGTCGACCGCCCCGCCCGTGCCGGGCGGGGGATCCGCCTCGGCACGCTCCTCGCGCCGCCGCCGCGCGGTGTCTGCGCGGACGGCGTCGAGGAACTTGCGCCAGGCCACGGTGACCAGCCAGCCCTGCGGATCCCGCGGCGGATCGCGCGGCCACACGCGCACCGCCTCGACCAGGGCGTCCTGCACGGCGTCCTCGGCCGCCGCGAAGTCGGCTCCACGGCGGACGAGGACGCCCGTCACGGTGGGGGTGAGGGCCCGCAGCAGGTCCTCGTCCACCGCGCGTCACTCCGTGACGGTCGGGGGCGCGCCCAGGAACGGGCGCACCTCGAGCCACTCGTGGATCGGCTTCCCGCCCGCCCCCGGGGCCGCGGACAGCTCACCGGCCAGCTCCACCGCCCGTTCCCGGTTCTCGACGTCGATCACCATCCACCCGGCGATCAGGTCCTTGGTCTCCGCGAACGGGCCGTCGGTGACCGGCGGCCGGCCCTCGCCGCCGTAGCGGACGAACATGCCGTCGGGGGACAGCGCCTGCGCGTCGACGAACTCGCCGGTGCTCTCCAGCCGAGCGGCGAAGTCGTTCATGTACTGCACGTGCGCCGCGATCTCCTCCGGCGTCCACCGGTCCATCGGCACGTCGTTGACCGGCGCCGGAGCGCCCCGGTAGTGCTTGAGCAACAGGTACTTGGCCATCGTGAGCTCCTCTGTGCGGTACGGCCCATTGTGGCCGTGCTCACCCCCAGGACGGAGCCGCGCGCAGGATCTCGACATCCCGGCGCGACATGTTCCGTCGAATGCCGTGGGCACCGCGGGCGTGGACGAGGATGACGACGAGCACGAGGGGAACGAGCGCGAGGAGGGGCGTCATGAGGATCGCCGTGGCCGGGGGCACCGGGGTCGTGGGCCGTCACGTGGTGGAGGCCGCCCGCGGGCGCGGGCACGAGGTCGTCGTGCTGGCCAGGTCGCAGGGGGTGGACCTGAGCACCGGGGCGGGCCTGGACCTGGCCGGGGTGCAGGCCGTCGTCGACGTGACCTCCATCCGCGCCACCAGCGGCCGCAGCGCGACCCGGTTCTTCACCGAGGTGACCCGGCACCTCCTCGCCGCCGAACGGGCGGCAGGTGTGGGGCACCACCTGGTGCTGTCGATCGTGGGCCTCGACGACGCCCCGTACGGCTACTACGCGGGCAAGGCGGCGCAGGAGCGCCTGGTGCAGGCCGGCGAGGTGCCGTGGACCCTGCTGCGGGCCACCCAGTTCCACGAGTTCGCCGGGCAGGTCCACGAGCGGATGCGGCTGGGCCCGGTCGCGCTCGTGCCGGCCATGCGCTCCCAGCCGATCGCGGCGCGGGAGGTCGCCGCACGGCTGGTGGCGCTCGCCGAGGCCGGTCCGGCCGGCCGGGTGCCGGACCTCGCCGGTCCGCGCGAGGAGCGGATGGCCGAACTGAGCCGGCGGTGGGCCGCCGCCACCGGCGTCCGCGGCCGGGTCCTGGAGCTTCCGGTCCCCGGCCGGTTCGGCCGCGCGCTGCGCGACGGCACCCTGCTGGCCCGGCCCGGGTCCCAGCACGGCGAGCAGACCTTCGAGCAGTGGCTCACCGCGGGACGGGCGCACCCGGGCCCGTGACCGGTCCCGCGGAGACATGGGCGGCGGTGTGCCCCGGGTGATCGGCCGGGACGGCCGGGGGAGGGCGCGGGACCGGCCGGGACACGTGCCGGGGGCTGCGCAGCGCGGGGCCGTGGCGCGCGCACCGGCGGGAAGGGCCTCCCCTCACCTCCACCGTACGACGCCGCGGGGGGCTTGCGGCAAGCCCCCCGCGGCGTCGCAGAATCACAGACCGGGACCGGGGCGGACCCGGTGCCGGCGGACCGAGGGGGAGCGGATGCACGAGCACGCGGTGGTGATCGTCGGCGCGGGGCCGACGGGCCTGATGCTGGCGGGCGAGCTGGCGCTGGCGGAGGTCGACGTCGCCGTCCTGGAACGGCGTCCCGGCCAGGACCTCGTCGGCGCGCGCGCCGGCGGGCTGCACGCGCGCACCATCGAGGTGCTCGACCAGCGGGGGCTCGCCGACCGGTTCCTGTCCCGGGGAGCGACCGCCCAGGTCGCGGGGTACGCCGGCGTGCCCCTGGACATCAGCGACTTCCCCACCCGCCATCCCTACGGGCTCGCGCTGTGGCAGAACCACATCGAGCGCCTTCTCGCCGACCGGGCCGGCGAGCTGGGGGTGCCGGTCCACTACGGCCACGACGTGACGGGCGCCGTCCAGGACGGCGCCGGGGTCGACGTCGACCTGTCCGACGGCCGGCGGTGGCGGGGCCAGTACGTCGTCGGGTGCGACGGCGGGCGCAGCCGGGTCCGCAAGACCGCCGGCATCGCCTTCCCGGGCTGGGACGCCACGACCAGCAGTCTGCTCGCGGAGGCCGAGACGGACGAGGAGCCGGAGTGGGGCATCCACCAGGACGCCCTCGGCAAGCACGCCTTCCGCCGGACGGAGGGAGGGCAGGTGGGGATCATGGTGACCGAGCGCCACGTCGGGCCCGGCCGCGAGCCCACCCTGCGCGAGCTCCGCGACGCGCTCGTGGCGGTGTACGGGACCGACTACGGGGTGCACAGCCCCACCTGGCTGACCAGGTTCACCGACACCACCCGGCAGGCGGCGTCCTACCGGGAGGGGCGGGTCCTGCTGGCGGGCGACGCCGCCCACGTCCACGCCCCGGACGGCGGCCAGGGCCTCAACACCGGTGTGCAGGACGCGGTGAACCTGGCTGGAAGCTGGCCCAGGTGCTCCGGCGGACTTCGCCGGAGCACCTCCTGGACACCTACCACGCCGAGCGGCACCCCGTCGCCGCCCGCGTGCTGCGCCACACGATGGCCCAGGTCGCCCTCCGCCGGCCCGACGAGCGCCTCCGGGCCGTGGGCGGGACCGTCGCCGAGCTGCTGGGCATGGAGGAACCGCGCCGCCGGTTCGCCGCGATGATGTCCGGGCTGGACATCCGCTACGACCTCGGGCCGGGGCACCCGCTGCTCGGGCGGCGCATGCCGGACCTCGACCTCCGCACGGCGGACGGGCCCCTGAGGGTGTTCGGCCTCCTGCACGAGGCCCGGCCGGTGCTGCTCGAGCTCGCCGGGCAGGCGCCGGACGGCGTCGACGTCCGCCCCTGGGCGGACCGCGTCCGACGGGTGCACGCCGAGTGCGCCGGCCCCTTGGAGCTGCCGGCGCTCGGCACCGTCCCGGCGCCCACGGCCGTGCTGATCCGGCCGGACGGCCATGTGGCCTGGGTGGGGGAGGGGACCCGGTCCGGGCTCGAGGAGGCGCTCACCACCTGGTGCGGACCCCCTGCCGGGGCTCGCGGCGAGGCGGCCGGGACGGTCGCGCCGGAGCCCCGCCCGCCCTGCCGCCGGATGGTGCCGGAGGACTAGAATCGGCATCCTCACCGGGGTGCCGCGCCGTGGCCCTCCGGTGCCGTCCGGCCGTCACGCGCACAGCCCCGGCCCCGGTCGGCGACGCCTGCGCGGGCCGGCGCGCGGCGTCGATCTCCGCCCGGGCCGCCGAGACCCCAGGAGCGTCCGATGGCACCCGAGTCCTTCACCCAGCTGCTGACCCGTCAGGTCGGCCACGAGTTCGCCGCCTCCCATCAGTACGTCGCCGTGGCCGTCTGGTTCGACGGCCAGGACCTGCCCCAGCTGGCCCGGCACTTCTACCGGCAGTCGCTGGAGGAGCGCAACCACGCCATGATGATCGTCCAGTACATCCTGGACCGGAACCTGCCCCTGGCCGTCCCCGGGGTCGGGGAGGTGCGCAACGACTTCACCGATGTGCGCGAGCCCCTGGCCCTGGCGCTGTCCCAGGAGCAGGAGGTGACCGAGCAGATCAAGGCGCTGTTCGCTGCCGCCCGGGCCGAGGGGGACCCCCTGGGGGAACAGTTCATGCTCTGGTTCCTCCAGGAGCAGGTGGAGGAGGTGGCGTCGATGACCACGCTGGTGAACATCGCCGCCCGGGCGGACAATCTCTTCGACATCGAGAACTACCTGGCGCGCGAGCACGTCGGGGACGGCGGCCACGGGCACGGCGGCGGCCACGGCTCCGGCACCCCGGAGGCGGCCGGCGGGGCGGTCTGACCGGCCCGCACCGCGTCTCCCGGCCGTCCCTCACCGGCCGTCCCTCACCGGCCGTCCACCCGGCCGGAGGTCGCGGGGGCCTCCCGGGAGCCCGTGGCGGCGCTGCGGCGGGCGGCGTCGAGCACCGCGGCCGTGGCGACGGCGTCGGCGAGGTCCACCGGGGCGGGCCGCCGTCGAGGATCCACCGGGCCACGTCCCGGTAGAAGTCGGCGGGCCCGCCGGTGGCGGTGGGCACGGGGGTGCGCTCGGTGCCGCGGACCAGCCAGCCGGTCGTCCCGGCCCCGGGGTCCAGGACGTCGAAGGGCCCGGGGCTGTCCTCGTGGCCGGGCACCAGGAAGGCGCCCGCCGAGCCGAGCACCCGGGTCCGCGGCCCCGGGGCGCCCACCAGGCTCGCGGCCCACAGGTGGCTGATCGTGCCCGAGGCGTGGTCCAGGGCCAGGAAGACGTCGTCCTCCGTGGGCGTGGTCAGGGCGCGCAGTTCGGCCCGGACCCCGGTCACGGGACCGAAGAGCTGCATCGCGGCGTCCACGAGGTGCGGGCCCAGATCGAGCAGCAGCCCGCCGCCCGCACCGACCGCGTTCTCCCGCCACCGGTTCTTGGGCACCGGGCGCCAGCGCTCCCAGCGGCGCTCGAACCGGTGCACGTCCCCGAGCTGGCCCTCGGCCAGCACCCGGGCGAGGGTCAGCTGCTCGGCGTCCCAGCGGCGGTTCTGGAAGACGGTCAGCGGCGTCCCGGTGGTCTCGGCCCGCGCGGCGACGGCGGCGGCGCCGGCGTGGTCGAGGGCCAGCGGCTTGTCGACGACCACGGGGATCCCGGCGTCCAGACCGGCCAGCGCGTGCTCGACGTGCCGGCCCGTCGGCGAGGCGACGACCAGCACGTCCGGGCGGGAGGCCTCCAGCAGCGCGGTGAGGTCCGGGTGCACCGACACCCCGGGCCAGTCGGCGTCGGCCTCGGCGCGACGGCCGGGGTCGGTCGTGACGACGTCGGTGACCCGGCAGCCGGCCTCCCGCAGCAGCGGCGTGTGGAACTGCCGACCGGCCATGCCGTATCCGACCAGTCCGGCAGTCAGCGTCCGTCCAGTGTGGTGTGGGGCCATGCCGTCACGATAGCCGTCACGCCATCCGTCACGGCATCGGACCGGCGGCGCCCCGCCGTGGCCCGGTCACGTCTCGGACATGCCGTCGATCGGGCGCAGGTCCCGGGAGCAGGGCACCCGGGCGCCGGGCACCATGCGGTTGGTGACCCGCGCGAGGCTGTCCCGGTGCCGGGGCACCAGGTGCAGGGCATGGTGCAGGTAGGCGTCGACCTCCAGCTCGTCGACCTCCCCGCCGCTGCGGCGGTACTCCCCCCACAGCTCCCGCACATCCAGCCCGGCGTCGCTGATCGCGGCGCGGATCATCCGGGCCTGGGTCCTGGCGATCGTCCGGTCGTCCATCCTGCACCTCTCGACCAGTTCCGCCCAGCGTAGTCCCGCCCGGCGGCCCGCGGGAGGGGGGCAGCCGCCGACGGGGCGGTCATCGGCACCCCGCGGTGGTCCCGGCGCGGACCCCGCGCCGGCCGCCCGGAGGCCGCCGGTTCCCGTCCCGGCCGGGCACCGCCTTTGCCCCCGGTGGCCGGGGGAGCGATCATGGTCCTGTGCTCCGCAGCCCCGCACGGTCCTGCTCCCGTCCCGGTGCGCGGCCCCGCCGCGGCCGCCCGTCGTCGCCGGTGGGGCCGTTCGACGGCGAGCGGACCTGCCGATCCCGCCGGTGACCTGCCGGCACCGCGGACCGAATCCCCGAGAAGGACACCATGACGGACCAGCAGACCCCCGACGACGAGCCGGGCCCGCCCCGGCGCAGCCTGTTCCGCCGCTTCGACGACCTCGCCATGCGCTTCTACGGACCTGCCGCGCGCAGCCGCCGGGACCTGCGGGGCCAGGACCAGCCCAGCGAGCAGACCCGGCAGTGGTACCAGGACCTGCAGCAGGAGTACGTGGTGGAGAAGGACGCCAGCGGCCGCACCTATCTCCGGCCCCGCCGACCCTAGCGGCCGGTCGGGCCCGCGACCGCCGCCGGCCCGGGCCGTAGAGTGTCGGACCATGGACGGAAACGACGTGCAGCCGCTGACCGACGCCGAGGTGCGCGCCATCCGGGAGGACTTCCCGCTGCTGGCGGGGGACCCGGGGAGCTACCTGGACTCCGGGGCCACCTCGCAGAAGCCGCTGGCCGTGCTGGACGCCGAGCGGGAGTTCTACCTGCACCGCAATGCGGCGGTGCACCGCGGCGCGCACGCCCTGGCGGTGGAGGCCACCGACGCCTACGAGGAGGCCCGCCGGGTCGTGGCCGGGTTCGTGGGGGCCACCGAGCGGGAACTGGTGTGGACCTCCAACGCCACCGAGGCGATCAACCTGCTCGCCTACTCCTTCTCCAACGCCGCCGCCGGGCGCGGCGGCGAGGCCGCCGCCCGCTTCCGGCTCGGGCCGGGGGACGAGATCGTGACCACCGAGGCCGAGCACCACGCCAACCTCATCCCGTGGCAGGAGCTGGCCGCCCGCACCGGGGCGAGCCTGCGCTGGATCCCGGTCGACGGGTCCGGGCTGCTCGACCACGAGGCCGCCCGGCAGGTGATCGGGGAGCGGACCCGGGTGGTGGCCTTCAGCCACGTCTCCAACGTCACCGGCGCCGTCACCGACGTCGCCGACCTCGTGGGCCTGGCCCGGGAGGCCGGGGCGCTGAGCGTGCTGGACGCCTGCCAGTCGGTCCCGCACCTGCCGGTGGACCTGCCCGCCCTGGGAGTGGACTTCGCGGTGTTCTCCGGGCACAAGATGCTCGGGCCCACCGGCATCGGGGCGCTGTGGGGGCGGGCGGAGCTGCTGGACGCGATGCCGCCGTTCCTCACCGGCGGGTCGATGATCACCCGGGTCACGATGGACTCCGCCTCCTATCTGCCGGCACCGACCCGCTTCGAGGCCGGCACGCAGCGGATCGCCCAGGCCGTGGGCCTGGCCGCGGCCGTGCGCTACCTGCAGGGCGTGGGGATGGGCCGGGTCGCCGCCCACGAGCGGGAGCTGGGGCAGCGGCTGGCCGCCGGGCTGGCGCAGCTGGAGGGGGTCCGGCTGATCGGTCCGCCCCCGGGGGCGGACCGGGTGGGGCTGGCCGCGGTGGACGTGGCCGGGGTGCACGCCCACGACGTGGGGCAGGTCCTCGACGTCGCGGGGGTGGCCGTGCGGGTGGGCCACCACTGCGCCCAGCCGCTGCACCGGGCCTTGGGCCTGACCGCGACCACCCGGGCCAGCGGCTACCTCTACACCACCACCGAGGACGTGGACCGGTTCCTGGACGAGCTGGCCGGGGTGCGGGCCTACTTCGGCGTGGCAGGCTGATCCCGTGCGCATCCGCACCGCGCGCACCCACACCGTGAGCACCGACCCCGGGCGTACCGACCCCGGGCGCACCGCACCGGACCGACCGAGGAGACGACGATGAGCGCGCTGGACGGGCTGTATCAGGAGGTGATCCTGGACCACGCCAAGCGGCGCTCCGGGAAGGGCCTGGCCGCACCGGCCCCCGGCCACGCCGTGGCCGAGTCGCACCAGTACAACCCCACGTGCGGCGACGAGATCACCGTGCGGGCCGAACTGGCACCGGCGCCCCCGGGCGCGGAGGACGCGGAGCCGGTGGTGCAGCGGATCAGCTGGGAGGGCGAGGGCTGCTCGATCTCCATGGCCGCGGCCTCCGTGCTGGCCGAGACCGCCCCGGGCCTGACGCGGTCCGAGCTGCTCGGGCTGATCGGGGCGTTCCGGGAGCTGCTGCGCTCGCGCGGCACCATGGAGCCCGACGAGGAGCTGCTGGGCGACGCCGCCGCCTTCGCCGGGGTGTCCCGGTTCGCGGCCCGGGTCAAGTGCGCGATGCTCGGCTGGGTCGCCGCCGAGGAGGCCGTGGGCCGGACCGGCTGAGCCGCGGCGGTCCCGGAATGCCTCCTCCGCCGCGGCGGTTGAGCCGGACATGCCCCTCTCCGACATCGCCCTGTCCCTGCTCGACCGCGCCGCCACCCGGCGCGGGTCCACGGAGGCCGAGGCGCTCGCCCGCGTCCTGGACCGGGCGCAGCGGGCGGAGGAGCTGGGCTACCACCGGTTCTGGGTGGCCGAGCACCACGGGGTGCCCGGCATCGCGGGCTCCGCACCGGCGGTGCTGATGGCCGCGGCCGCGGCCCGCACCCGCCGCATCAGGATCGGCTCGGGCGGGATCATGCTGCCCAACCACCAGCCGCTCGTGGTCGCCGAGCAGGCCGCCACCCTCCAGGCCCTGCACCCCGGCCGGATCGACCTCGGGGTGGGCCGCTCGCTCGGGTTCACCGGCGCGGTCCGGGACGCCCTGCGCACGGGCAAGGAGGCCGCGGACCGCTTCGGGGACGACCTCGCCGAGCTGCTCGCCCACCTCTCCGGCACCGCCCCCGTGACCGCCCGCCCGCGCGACCACGCCGCGACGCCGGTCTTCGTGCTGGCCACCGGCGCCGGGGTGGACGTCGCGGCGCGGGCCGGGCTCGCCGTGGTGCTCGGCGGTCCCGCCCTGTTCCGGCCGGGCCCCGAGGGCGCCGCCGCGGTGCTGGAGCGCTACCGCGAGCGGTTCCGCCCGTCGTCGTGGTGGCCGGAACCGCACGTGGTGGTCTCGGCGAACGTCGCGGTGGCGGGCACCCGGGAGGCCGCGCGGCGGCTGCTCCTGCCCGAGGCCCGAGCGCTGGCTGCCTCCCGGACGCGGGGTGAGTTCCCGCCCCTGGAACCGGCGGGACCGGCGGACCCGGAGGTGCTCCCGGACCGGGAGCGGCGCCTGGTGGAGGAGTCCCTGGCGGCCTCGGTGCACGGCACGGCCCCGGAGGTCCGGGCGGGCCTGGAGCAGCTGGTCGCCCGGACCGGGGCGGACGAGCTGCTGGTGACCGGCGGCGCGTACGACCTCGCGGCCCAGGCGGACTCCGACCGCCGGCTCGCCGCGCTGTTCGCCTCC
>NZ_MKJW01000010.1:0-5958 GCF_001942375.1 Kocuria sp. CNJ-770 | reverse complement strand
TACCGGCTCGTGCCCCTGACCCGCCTGCCGCTCCTCAGCACCGCCGAGTCCCCAGCACCGCCGAACTCCCCAACTCCGCTGAGTCCCCCAGCACCGCCGAGTCCCCCAATCACCGCCGAATCCCCCAACACCGCTGAGTCTCCCCAGCACCGCCGAGTCCCCCATGGGTTGCCATTTCCCCCTGATCGATCGAGGGGAATTGCGAGCGCAGGGGGGACTCAGCGGGACGAAGGGGGACTCGGCGGGACGGAGGGGGGGGACTCGGCGATCCGGGGGTCAGGCACGAGACAGGGGTCTCGGGAGGAATGCTGGGGCGGACCACCGGGGGATCCGCGGTGGCGTCAGGCCGTGGCGTCAGGCCGGGGCCGGGGTGTGGGCGTCGATGATCCGGGCGACCGCGGCCTTGCAGCCGCCGCAGCCGGTGGCGGCCCGGGTGGCGCGGCCGACCGCCTCGACGGTGGCGGCGCCCTCGGCCACGGCGTCGGCGATGCGGCCCTTGCTCACGCCCGCGCAGTGGCAGACCGTGGACTCGGGGGTCGTCGGACGCTCGCCGGCCCCGGCGTCGGGCCCGTCCAGGCGCAGCAGGACGCTCGGGTCCTCCGGCACGGCCTCGCCGCGGTCGTGGAGCAGACCGATCTCCGCCGCGGCCCGGGGCAGGCCGAGCACGGTGTAGCCGGCGAGGGTCCGGTCCGGGCGCAGCACGAGCTGGGCGTAGGTCCCGGCCGACCCGTCGGCCCACTGCACCACGGACCCGCCGTCGGCCCGCGGCTCCCACGGCGCGCCCCCGGCCGCTCCGGCGCAGGCGAGCTCCACCTGGTGCGCCTTGAGCCGCACCGCCCCGGCGGGGCCCTCGGTCAGCGGCGCGAGCACGGTGGTCCCGCCCTCGGCCACGGCCTCCAGCTCGGCGCGCACGCGGGCGGCCAGCCACTCCGCCTGGCGCCACCCGGGGCCCACGAGCCCGGAGGGCCCCCTGCCGGCCCGGCCGGGGCAGACCTGGCAGGACGGGTCCGGGCACAGCACCTCGGCGCAGTCCCCGACGGCGAAGACGCGCTGCTCGACGTCGGCCTCCAGCTCGTGGTCCACCACGATGCCGCGGGCGGTGCGCAGACCGGCGCCCTCGGCGAGCTCGGTGCGGGGCGTGACCCCGACGGAGAGCAGCAGCAGCTCGCCGGGCACCTCGCGGCCGTCCTGCAGGAGCAGGCCGCGGAAGCCCCGGTCCTCGCCCAGGAGCACCTCGCGCGCCTGGGCGCCGGAGACCACCTCCACTCCGGCCTCGGCGAGCGCCCTCCCCAGCAGGGCTCCGCCGGCGGCGTCCAGGGACCGGGTCATCACCCACGGGGCGTGGTGGACGACCGTCACCGGGCAGCCGACCTCGCTCGCCGCGAGCGCGGCCTCGAGCCCGAGCACGCCCCCGCCCAGCACGACCACGCGGCCGCGGCGCTCGACGACGGCGCGCACGGACCGGGCGTCGCGCAGGTCCCGCAGCGCGGTGACCCCGGCGGGCAGGTGCCCGTAGGCGTGCGGATCCGGGTTGAGCCCGCGCAGCACCGGCAGGTTGGGGCGGGCGCCGGTGGCCAGGACGAGGCGGTCGTAGCCCAGCCGCCCGGAGTC
Source organism: Kocuria sp. CNJ-770 (assembly GCF_001942375.1). Lineage (NCBI taxonomy): Bacteria > Bacillati > Actinomycetota > Actinomycetes > Micrococcales > Micrococcaceae > Kocuria > Kocuria sp. CNJ-770. The sequence continues at coordinate 4,347 of NZ_MKJW01000010.1, read as the reverse complement.
TCCGGTGGCCCGGTCGGTGACGTGCAGCAGCCGGCGGGCGCGGTCGATCCGGGTCACCTCCGTGCCGAGCAGGACGTCGATCCCGCTGCGCGCCAGGAGCTCCGGGTCGGCCAGCCGCATGGAGGCGAGCTCGGCCCGGCCCATCGCGTGCTCGCCCACGAGCACCCGGTTGTAGGCGGGCTCGGCCTCCCCGCCGATCACGGTCAGGCGGATGGTGCCCGCGGCGGCGAGGTCGGCGACGTCGTCGACGAACCGGGCGGCCACGGGGCCGAAGCCGATCACGACCACGTGCTCGCCGGGGCGCATCGGGGTGCCGGTCGAGCGGGTGGGACGGTGCGGGGTCATCGGGTGCTCTCCTGGGGGTCGATCGCCCGGACGGTGACCGAGCCGGCCTTGAACTCGGGCATGGACGAGACCGGGTCCACGGCGTCCGAGGACACGAGCCGGTTGGCGGTCCCGTCACCGGCGTAGTGGAAGGGCAGGAACACGGTGTCGGGGCGGATGTCGGTGCTCAGCCGGGCCAGAGCCACGGCACGGCCGCGGGCGCTGGTCAGCTCCACCGCCGCGCCGTCGCGGATGCCGAGGGCGGCCGCGGTCGCGGGGTGGATCTGCAGCCGGGACTCGGGGCGGGCCCCGAGCAGGGAGGACACCCGGCGGGTCTGGTTGCCTGACTGGTAGTGCTCCAGGTACCGCCCGGTGGTCAGGGTCAGCGTGCCGGGTCCGTGCAGCAGTTCCCGGCGGTGTGCCCGCGGGCTCGGGTCGACCGCCCGGCCGGCGGCGCGCGCCCGGACCGGGACCAGCCGGGCCCGGCCGTCGGGTGGCCGAAGCGGTGAAGGAAGGCCCGGGGCGTGCCGGTGGAGCTCCCCACCGGCCAGGGCCAGTAGCAGGCCTCGCCGGCGTCCAGGGCGGCCCAGCGGATCCCGGAGTAGTCGGCCGTCCCGCCGGCCGAGGCCCGGGCCAGCTCCGCGAAGACCTCCTGCGGGTCGGGGCTGAAGGCGCCCGGCGCCTCGAGCCGCCGGGCGAGCTCGGACATGATCCACAGCTCGTCCCGGGTCCCGGGCGGCGGGTCCACCGCGCGGCGGCGGCGCAGCACCCGGCCCTCGAGGTTGGTCATGGTCCCCTCCTCCTCGGCCCACTGCGGCACGGGCAGGACGAGGTCGGCGTACTCGGCGGTCTCGGAGAGGAAGAGGTCGCAGACCACCAGGAAGTCCAGGGCCTGCAGCCCCCGGGTCACGGCGGCGGTGTCCGGGGCGCCGATCACCACGTTGGAGCCGTTGACCCACAGGCAGCGCACGCCGCCCTCGGTGCCGAGGGTGCTCAGCAACCGGACCGCGGGGATCCCCGGGCCGGGCAGCTCCGCCGGGTCGACGCCCCACACCCCGGCCACGTGCGCCCGGGCGGCGGGGTCCGTGATCGAGCGGTAGCCGGGCAGCTGGTCGGCCTTCTGGCCGTGCTCGCGCCCGCCCTGGCCGTTGCCCTGGCCGGTGAGCGTGCCCCAGCCGGAGCCGGGACGACCGGGCAGCCCGAGCAGCAGGGCCAGGTTGATCGCCGCGGTCGCGGTGTCCGTGCCGTCCACGTGCTGCTCGACCCCGCGCCCGGTGAGCACGTAGGTGCCTCGCCGTTCTCGGGCCAGCCGGCGGGCGGCGCGGCGGAGCCGCTCGGCCGGGACACCGGTGACCTGCTCGACCCGCTCGGGCCACCACGCGCCGACGCTCGTGCGGAAGGCCTCGAGGCCGGTGGTGCGCCGCTCCAGGTAGTCCAGGTCGGCCAGGCCCTCGTGCAGCACCACGTGGGCGAGGCCCAGCAGCAGCACCAGGTCGGAGCCGGGGGTGGGCTGCAGGTGGATCCCGCCGTCGTCGTCGGTCATCCGGGCCGTGGCGGAGCGGCGGGGGTCCACCACGATCAGGCCGCCGTGCTCCCGGGCGTGCTCCAGGTGCTGGACGAACGGCGGCATGGTCTCGGCGGGGTTGCTGCCGAGCAGCAGCACGGTGTGGGCGTCGTCGAGGTCCGTCACGGGGAACGGCAGGCCGCGGTCGGCCCCCAGCGAGCGGTTGGCGGCCGCCGCGGCGGAGGACATGCAGAACCGGCCGTTGTAGTCGATCCGCGAGGTCCGCAGGGCCACCCGCGCGAACTTCCCCAGCTGGTAGGCCTTCTCGTTGGTCAGCCCGCCGCCGCCGAAGATCCCGACGCCGTCCCGGCCGTACCGGTGCTGGGCGGCGCGGAACTCCGCCGCCATCCGGTCCAGCGCCGCGTCCCAGGAGACCTCCCGGAACACCCCGTCCGGACCGCGCAGCAGCGGCGCGATGAGCCGCGACGGGTGGGCCAGCAGCTCCGCCGACGTCCAGCCCTTCCGGCACATCCCTCCCCCGTTGACCGGGAACTGCCGGGCCCGCACCTCCGGGAAGCCCTGCGCGGCGGCGGCCGCGGAGTCCGTGTCGAGGGTCATGGCGCACTGCAGCGCGCAGTAGGGGCAGTGGGTGGCCGTGGTGCTCATGCGGGAGTTCCTTCCGGGAGGGCGGGGGCCGGCTCAGATGTGGCTGTCGCCCATCTCCGTGCCCGGGCGCAGATAGCAGGCCCAGGTCACCGCCAGGGCCACCACGTAGAACGCGACGAAGCCGTAGAACGCGGCGCTGTAGGCCCCGGTGGTGGTGTTCGAGAGGTTCAGCGCCTGCGGGATCAGGAACCCGCCGTACGCGCCGACCGCGCCGATCAGCCCCAGGGCGGCCGAGGCCTTGCGCTCGGTGGAGACCGCGGCGTCCTGCTGCCGGCGCAGCCCCAGCACCCGGTAGATCGAGGGGATCATCCGGTAGGTGGAGCCGTTGCCCATGCCGGCCGCGGTGAACAGCAGCAGGAACAGGCCCAGGAACAGCCAGAAGTCGGCCAGCGGCAGGGTGAGCACCACGGCCAGGGCGAGCAAGGCCATGACCGCGAACACTCCCACCGTCACCGGCGCGCCGCCGAAGCGGTCCGCGAGCCGCCCGCCGTAGGGGCGGGAGACGGACCCCACCAGCGGCCCGAGGAACGCCAGGGACAGCGCCGCCGCACCCACGGCGAAGGAGGAGAAGCCGGGAAAGGTGTCCGCGATGAGCTTGGGGAACACGCTGGAGAAGCCGATGAAGGACCCGAAGGTGCCCACGTAGAGGAAGGACATCACCCAGAAGTGGGGCTCCCGCACCGTGGCCAGGGACCCGGCCACGTCGCCCTTGGCGTGGGAGAGGTTGTGCATGTACCTCCGCGCGCCCCACGCGGCGAAGAGGATGAACGGCACCCACAGCCACCCCGCGACCGAGAGTCCGGTGGCCCCGAGGGCGACGAGCGAGACGGCGATCGGGACGACCAGCTGCGCCACGGCCGTGCCGAGGTTGCCGCCGGCCGCGTTGAGCCCCAGCGCCCAGCCCTTCTCCCGCACCGGGTAGAAGAAGGTGATGTTGGCCATCGAGGACGCGAAGTTGCCGCCGCCGAAGCCGGCCGTGGCCGCCAGCAGCAGCATGACCGCGAACGGGGTGCCGGGGTTGCCGACCGCCAGCGCCAGGCCCACGGTGGGGACCAGCAGCAGCAGGGCCGAGACGATCGTCCAGTTCCGGCCGCCGAACCGGCCGACCATGAAGGTGTACGGGATCCGCAGCGTGGCCCCCACCAGCGAGGGGATGGAGATCAGCCAGAAGATCTGCGAGTCGCTGAAGGGAAAGCCCGCGCCCGGCAGGAACACGACCGTGATGGCCCACAGCTGCCAGACGGCGAAGCCCAGGAACTCCGCGAGGATCGACCACGTGAGGTTGGTGCGGGCGATCGGGCGGCCGGTGCTCTCCCAGAACGCGGGGTCCTCGGGGCGGTAGCCGTCCAGCCAGCGGCCGGGCCGCTCGCGCAGCGCCAGCGGGGGCACCGGCGCGGACGGCCGTGCCGCCGTCACGGACGGGTCGGGGTGCAGCTCTGAACTCACGGGGACCTCCTGGCGGGGCGGATGCGGTGCACGGCGGCGTGCGATGCCCCCACCGTAGGAATCCCGTGTTTCGCCCCCCGACGGCAGGAGTAACGCCTCGGTGCACTTCCGCTCACAGCACGGGGATCACCCCTGTGAGCCCCCGGTGCGCGCCCCGTCGAGCGCAGAGTCCCCCATCAATCAGTGACTGACCGACGCCCCGACTCTCCCGAGATGGCCCGCGCCGAGCGCCGGGTCTCCCGGGTGGCCCACGCCAGGCATCGAGTCCCCCAGCAACCAGCAACTAACTGGCGCCCCCGACTCCCCCACATCGTCCGTGCCAAGCACCGAGTCCCCCATCAACGACCGACTGGCTTAGCACCCCCGACTCCCCCCACATCGCCCGTGCCAAGCACCGAGTCCCCCAT
>NZ_MKJW01000009.1:0-6128 GCF_001942375.1 Kocuria sp. CNJ-770 | reverse complement strand
CCATCCTGTGGCGAGGAGCCCGTTCCTCATCTCACCGGCACACCCGTGGCAAGAACCTCATGCCCCACAACACCTAGCATGAGGGCATGCGCCTGCGAGAGACGGTCCCAGCCGATCTGGATCTCTTCCTGGGCTGGGTGTCCTCCGAGGCGGACATGGTGCTCTGGTCCGGACGCACCTTCACCTGGCCGCTGGACCGCGGGCAGCTGGAGAGCTACCTACACAATGATCAGCGTCGGTACTGGACCGGGCTGGACCCCGAGTCGGGTAAGCCGGTCGGTCACGCCTCCCTGCTGGTCGACCACGACGCAGCCATGATGCGACTCGGTTGCGTACTGCTCGATCCCGCAGCTCGAGGGCGTGGCCTGGGCCGCGAGCTGATCAGTACAGCGGTGCGCACGGGCTTCGAAACCACGGAGCTGCCGACCATGAAACTGGGCGTGTACGCGCACAACGTCACGGCTCGGCGCGTGTACGAGGATCTGGGGTTCCGCCAGACTGGCCGGGTGCGCAGCACCGAGGTGAACGGCCAGCCCTGGCATGCCGTGGAGATGGAGCGACCACGAACCGACTGAGCCGCTCCTGCCTGCTGGCTCTCTTCTCGGATCGACCGGGGCCGTCACGAAGGTCACGCGCTGCAATTGGGGTTCCCATCGGACATGGCGTCGGTGTCCGGGAAGTGGTGTTTGTCGCTGTCGTGCACTGGTGGCGACCATGTCCGGGGATCGGGGCGCTGCAGAGGGCGGCGTTATGCTTCACGGGTGACTCCAGAGGAACTTTCCGCTGCCATTTCCGCTTGTTTGCAGGCCGCCGTCGAGGCCGGTGACCTCCATGTTGACCTCCCGTCGGAGGTGCGTGTGGAGCGACCGAAGAACCGGGAGCACGGTGACTGGGCCACGAACATCGCCCTGCAACTGAGCCATAAGGCGGGGAGGAACCCGCGCGAGCTCGCCCAGGTCCTCAGCGACCGCCTGGCCGGCATCGACGGCGTCAAGAGCGTCGACGTGGCCGGCCCGGGCTTTATCAACATCACCCTGGACGCCGGCGCGGCGGGCGAGCTCGCCCGCACCATCGTCGAGGCAGGGTCCGCCTACGGCACGAACGACGCCCTGGCGGGTCACACCATCAACATGGAGTTCGTCTCGGCGAATCCCACCGGGCCCTTGCACCTGGCCCACACCCGCTGGGCCGCACTGGGCGACTCGATCGCCCGTGTCCTGCGCGCCAGCGGTGCGGCGGTGACGGCGGAGTACTACATCAATGACGCCGGAACGCAGATGAACACCTTCGCCGCCTCCGTCCTGGCCACCATCAAGGGGCGACCGATCCCGGAGGGCGGCTATCCGGGGGAGTACATCGCCGATCTTGGCCGCCAGGCGCTGGCTGCCCGGCCGGAGCTGGCGGAGATGGATGACGAGGAGGCGCTGCCGATCATCCGCGAACTGGCCTACCGGGCGCAGATGACCGACATCGAGGAGACCTTGGCCGACTTCGGGGTGCACTTCGACGTGTTCTTCTCCGAGTCGGACCTGCACGAGGGCGGAGCGGTGGGGCAGGCGGTGGACCGCCTGCGGGAGCAAGGACACGTCTTCGACCTCGATGGTGCTGTCTGGCTGCGCACCACCGACTTCGGCGACGACAAGGACCGTGTCCTCATTCGGGCCAACGGTGAGCCCACGTACTTCGCCGCGGACGCGGCGTACTACCTGTCGAAGAAGGACCGCGGGTTCCCCGAGAAGATCTATCTGCTCGGTGCCGACCACCACGGCTACATCGGCCGGCTGCAGGCCATTGCCGCCTGCGCCGGGGACGACATGGAGCACAACATCCAGGTGCTCATCGGCCAGATGGTGTCCGTGAACGGAGCCCGCCTGTCGAAGCGGGCCGGGAACATCATCGAGCTGCGGGATCTGTTGCAGTGGCTCGGCAAGGACGCGCTGCGGTACTCGCTGGGCCGGTCGTCGGCGGACTCGGCGATGTCGATCGATCCGCAGCTGCTGCAGAAGAACACCAACGAGAACCCGGTGTTCTACGTCCAGTATGCGCATGCCAGGACCCACGCCGTGGCCCGCAATGCGGAGTCGGCCGGCGTGGACACCGGCAGCTTCGACGCGGCGTCGCTGGACCATCCCACCGAGGGCGACCTGCTGGCCGCGCTCGGGCAGTTCCCCGGGGTGGTCGCCCAGTCGGCGACCTTCCGGGAACCACACCGCGTCGCCCGGCACCTCGAGGTCATCGCCGGCACCTACCACCGTTGGTATGACGCCTGCCGGGTCGCTCCCCTGGGAGACGCTCCGGTCGAGGACGTGCACCGCTCGCGCCTGTGGCTGAACAACGCCACCCAGCAGGTCCTGGCCAACGGCCTCGACCTCCTCGGCGTTTCGGCACCCACGAGGATGTAACCGAGTACGGAGCAATCTGTCCCGTGGATTCTCAGTAGAGGTTCCTTTGCGGGTGAAGGTGGATGGGATTCCCGCCGAGGAGTTGGCCGTCTTTCGCTGCGGCATCACCTGGGCGTGAGGACCCCATTAGTAGGGACGCGCGCCACCCCCCTTCGACGTGTGCCTTAGCACATTATGGGGGAGGGGTGTGGATGCGCGGTGCCGTCTGAAGGGTCTCGCAGATCGGGGCAGCGACCGTTCGCGCTTACGCGCGGCCCCAGTGACAGCCCATCGGCGCCTCGAAGGAGTTCCGGTCATGACCAGCCCACCACAGGACCCGGGCAACCCTGCTTGCCCGTACGAGTCCTCCCGCAGGACCCCGCCCCGATACTCCTCACAAGGATGGCCCGAAGGCGCGGATCGTGGCCCCGGGCAGCAGCGTGGGGCCGTGCCGGCGCCGCGGCAGCTCCAGCGGCTGCTGGGTCTGACCGTGGCCTCGGGCGCCCTGTATGCGGCACTTGGGGTGTTGGTCACGATCATCTACGCCACGACGGACTTCGCCGCGATGTACCAGCGCATGGGCATGCCGGCCGAGGACGCCGGCCAGATCGGGACCATGGTCGAGCAGATGCGCGGGATCTCGATGGCCTCCGGGGTGATCGCGGTGGTGGTGTTGCTGGGTCTGTACGCCACCGCCTACGTCTTCCTGCGCAAGGGCGCGAACTGGGCTCGGATCACCGGCATCGTGCTGGCGATCCTGAGCTCTCTGGGCTTTCTGGGCAATCTCTTCGGGTTCTGGCTCTACGGGCAGTGGGCGATTGTGCTGATCGGCCTCGGGATTGCCTTCATCGTGGTCAACATTGCTTGGTTGGTGACCGCCTTCGGCGCCCCGCTGCGTGCCTGGTTCACCCGACCCCGCTACACCCGGTGAGACCAGAAGGGACGACGCACCCCCCTGTACTGCGGCCGCGACCCAGCTGAGCATGGCCCGCCTTCACCGCTCACGACGACGATAGGGACGCACCATGGCAGTCGAAGCACGACCCACTACTGGCACACCGGGCCCGTGGTTCCGCACCCTGTGCGGGGCCATCACCCTGGGGCTGAGCCTGGTGTGCGTGCTCTCATCCCTGCCGTACCTGACCACGACCTCCGGCAGCGAGCAGCTGACCATCTGGGGGTTCTTCCTCTGGGGCGCCGGGTTGGCCGTCGGCGGGGCGTGGCTGATCCGCGGCCGGTCCAAGGGCCGGGACATCGTCTTCGTCCGGGACCGCCGACGCCTGCTGACCGTCGCGGCCTTGACCGTAGTAGTCGTCGGCATGGCGATCTTCTTCGCGACCCTGCCCGCCGAGGAGGGCGACATCTTCGACGCGTCCCTGGCGTATCGGACGATGTTCGCCAACCTCTTCGCGACCCTGCCGTTCATGCTCTTCGACCGGGAGGGCCACCAGCAGTCCACCACCCCGATGCCGCAGGATCCCGCCGGACGGCAGAGGGTGAAGCGGCGGATCGGTCTACTGGTCCTCGCCGGGGTGGTGGCCTGGCCGGCCGGGGTGGTGCTGGGAGAGCTGGTGCACCCGTGGTTCGAGGAGATCCTGCCCCGCCTGGCCGCCGGGTTATTGGCCGCGGCCGCCGTGCTGGGCTACCGGCTGCGGAAGTCCCGGCCCTCGGGGACCGGACCCGACGCGTCCCCGGACCGGTAGGACGTGCACCAGGCCATGGTTGCGGTGAGCCCACGACCCCGGGGAAGGACAGGCGATGTTCGTGGCACCGGGAACCGGTGAGGGGCCCGCCCCGAAGAAGGACCGGAAGTGGCTGTGGGGGCTGGGCGCGTGGCTGTTCTGGTTCATCATTGCCGACGAGGTGTTCGAGGCCGCACTGGACTGGTTGGTGGCCACCGGCGGGTACGGGTTCTCCAACGCGATCATCGGGCTGCTCACCCTGGGCGGGTGCTTCATCGGCATCCAACGGCTGCACGTCAAACACCGGCGCCTGGAGACCGAGGGCGACCCGGACCCGCTGCCGGCACCCTACGACTACCAGACCCAGGCCCAGGGCGGGGTCTTCGCGGGGTGGGCGTTCGGGATCATCACCTGGGTCGCCACCGCGGCGTGGTTGGTCTTCGTCGGGGTGGGTTCGGCGATGACGTTCTGGCCGATCCTGGGGACGACGATCCTGTGGGTCGGGCGGATGGAGATGGCCCACGCGCGCGTCATGGACGCCCGCCGCGGCCAGCCGCCGGCACCTGTCGACTACGACTGAGCAAGGAAGGCCGAGGGTGCCCCAGGCACCCGAACCACCTGGACGCCCCGAGCCCCGGCTTTACATATGGCCCGGCTATCAGCCGCTCCACGAGAACGACATTGCCTGTGGGGTTGGCCCGTGCGGGGGTAGGCCCTGTCCTGATGGGCGTGCTGGCCGTTCTTGCACGTTCCCCACAGGGATGCTGTTACCGAGGGGCGATGGGTCAAGCGTCGTCGTCCTGGCTCCACAGCCAGTGCAGGTAGATGGCGCCCCATCCCGGGCCCAAAGCGTCCACCAGGGCGTTGGCCACCGTGCGGGCGTCCACCCAGGGGTACCGCTGACCGATCCGCGTCGCTTCCTGGCAGATTCTCTCCGGATCGTGGCCCTCGTGGTGCAGGGCGAGGGTGGCTTCACTGAGCCGGGCCTCGAAGAGCCGTCGATCCGTCAGGGGCACGGGCTCAAAGGTGATAGACATCAGACTCCCTCAGGTCAACGATCGCCCCAGGGAGCCGGAGTTGCTCCCACGAGCAGCTCCGCAAATGGTGGAGACATAGTAAGCAACATCACACTCGAGTGGCTATTCGAGGCTTTATCTCATGTGGTATCCACCCTGAAGCTCCTCGGAGCGGCGCGAGCCCCCACGGCAACGGTGCAGCGAACTCTGACAAATCCACCGGAGTCAGGGGTGGGCGTTGACTGCCACCGACAGCTCTCCGGGCAGCTCATCGAGGTACCTGGAGGTGGTGGTCACCGAAGCGTGACCCAGCAGCTGGGCAACGACCTTCATGTCCCAGCCTTGGGACTGCCGCACCGATAGGTCAGGTCAGGGTGTCACCTATTCGTGCGGCAGTCCCGGACCTCGTGGTGCACCCGGCCGTGGCAGTCTCCGGCGTGGAGCAGTTGAGTGCTGCGACCTTCACGGTCTCCTCGCCACTTCCGGTCGAGGTGATGACGGCGTTGGAGAGTGCACGGATCCCCGCCTCCGGGCCATGATTGCCGACAGTCGCCCCGGGTGCACGTCAGGGGTGGTCACCGGGTGCGGCCAGAGGTGTGGCCGACAGATAAGGGGGTCTTCCATGTCGATGGGCGCCTCGTCCGGTTTCATCCTGCTGTGGGTGCGGGTGGGTCTGTGGATGGTCCTGACGCTGCTGAGCGGATGCACCGACACCGAAGTCCTCGGCCCCGGAGTCCGGGACTCCGGCCGGGCCGATTCCAGCCAGGGCCCGCCCGTGCCTGCTCATGAGCGGGGCAGAGAGTCCACCGGCGGGGACCGATGACAGGCCCCCGGGCGGGGGACGGCATGGTCCCGGCTCACCAGGGCAATCCCCAGGCATGCTCCCCGCTGCCACATTAATCAGGGTGCTTACTAGTAGGCTGTTGCGAGGCGGCCCCGGCGAGTGAGGCCACGCAGACGCCATGGTCTAGGTGTAAGAGGGCGTGACGTTATTGACTCGGGCCGGGGTGCGTGAGGCCGGGGGCTGATCGCCGCAGGCGGTGTGGGGC
>NZ_MKJW01000008.1:0-6278 GCF_001942375.1 Kocuria sp. CNJ-770 | reverse complement strand
CCTCGGACTCCACCACGGTCAGCGTCCCGGTGGAGGCCACGCCGAAGTTCGCCCCGGACACCGCCACGGAGGTGGCGAGGAACTTCTCCCGCAGATGGGTGCGGGCGGCCTCGGCGAGGTCGCGCGGCTCACTGGTCAAGGAATCATCCGTCTCCGGCATCCCCTTCCGGAAGATCTCCCGCACCTCATCACGATTGCGGTGGATGGCCGGGACCAGGATGTGCGAGGGCTTGTCGTGGGCGAGCTGGACGATCAGTTCGGCGAGGTCGGTCTCTGTGGCGGTGATCCCGTGCTCCTCGAGGTGGGCCTCGAGGCCGATCTCCTGGGTGGCCATGGACTTGATCTTGATGACGTCGGTGGACCCGGTGGCCTGCACGAGCTCGGTGACGATCCGGTTGGCCTCCTCGGCGTCGCGCGCCCAGTGCACGGTGCCGCCGCGGGCCGTGAAGTTGGCCTCGAACTCCTCGAGCAGGTGCGGCAGGTCCGCCATGACCTGCTCCTTGAGCGCGGAGCCGGCCGAGCGCAGCTCCTCCCAGTCGGGGAGCTCCCCGGCCACCGCGGCGCGCTTGCCGCGGATCGTGTGGGTGGCGTGGCGGATGTTGGCGCGCATCTGCGTGTTGCCCATCTCGGCCTTCGCCGCGGCGGGGAACGCGGTGGACGCGTGCAGATTCCCCTGCCCGTGGACGGGACGCACAGCAGGCATCCCCAGTGCAATACGACGGGTCATCGGGCGCCTCCGGTGGTGTGGGACGAAACGGACAAGGAAGCCGGACTCGCAGGACCCGCGGCCGAGGAACGCGCCGACGTGCACCCACCCCGCCCCCTGCTCTTCGGGATCGACAGCTCGACCGGTCCGGAGACCTCCAGCGGGTTCTCGCGGGTGGACGCGAGGATCTCGGCGAAGTGGACGGTGCCCGCACCCGTTCCCCGGCGGGCCATGGCCCCGCCCAGGTGCATCAGGCAGGAGGCGTCCCCCCCGGTGCACAGCTCGGCCCCGGTGGAGACGATGTTGTCGATCTTCTCCTCGGCCATCGCGGCGGAGACGTCCGGGTTCTTGAAGGAGAAGGTCCCGCCGAAGCCGCAGCACTCCTCGGCGTCGGGCAGCTCCACGAGGTCGAGACCGCCGACCGAGGCGACCAGGTCCTTCTGCCGGTCCCCCAGGCGCAGCAGCCGCATCCCGTGGCAGGACGGGTGATAGGTGACCCGGTGGGGGAACCAGGAGCCGAGCTGCGCGGCCGCGTCGCGCACGCCGAGCACGTCGGTCAGCAGCTGCGAGAGCTCGTAGGTGTTCCCTGCGACGGCTGCGGCGGCCGCCGCCAGCTCCTCGTCCCCGCCGGCGCGGGCGATCATCGGCTGCTGGTGGCCCAGGGAGGCGACGCAGGAGCCCGACGGCGCCACGGCCACGTCGTAGTCCGCGGCGGAGAAGGCCTGCACGTGGTTGCGGACCACGGGCAGGGCGTCGTCGAAGTAGCCGCTGTTGACGTGCATCTGGGAGCAGCAGCCCTGGCCGGGCGGGAACACCACCTCGTGGCCGAGCCGCTCGAGCACCCGCACGGTGGCCAGCGCGACCCGCGGATACATCGCGTCCACGATGCACGTGGCGAACAGGGCGATTCTCATGGGACCTCCGGGGGACAGGAGAACAAGGACGAAAGAAGAAGAAAAAGGGTCGATGCGAGAACACCGCACCACCTGTGGTCTGACCATAGTAGGACTATGAGCCGCACCACACAACCAGGGCGGCAGGCGGCGAAAACATTGCGCCGAAGGGTTGGTGGTGTGACCTGGGTCATGTACTCTTCGTGGTCAGACCATTGTGGTCCGACCATACGGTGATGGCATGTCTGGTTCTTCCCGCACTGGGGTGCGGAGAACACGACCGACCACCCGACAGACACCAAGGTCTGTGCTGCTTTTCCGGAACTCATCGAAAGGCGCATCGAGGCCACTGGGGCCGGCACGAGCTGCGCGTCGCGTCCCGGAAACTTTGACCCAGCCCGTACCACGCCCCCGGCCCGCCCCGTCACCCGTGATCCTGCGGGGCAGGGCCCAGAAAGGATCTGTCCATGGACAATCTCGCTGTCCTGAGCCTGTTGGCTCTGCTGCCCCTGCTGTTGGTGGGTGTGCTGTTGGCCGGTTTCCGCTGGCCGGCGAAGTTCGCGATGCCGGTGGGCTACCTCGCCGCCGTCATCGTGGCCCTGGTGGTGTGGCAGATGAGCTTCACCGGGGTGCTGGCCGCCACCCTGGAGGGCCTGATCGTGGCCGTCACGATGCTGTACATCGTCTTCGGCGCCCTGCTGCTGCTCGCCACCCTCACCGTGGGCGGGGCCATGGCCACCATCCGCGCCGGCTTCAACAACATCTCCGCCGACCGGCGGATCCAGGCCATCATCATCGGCTGGCTCTTCGGCTCCTTCATCGAGGGCGTCTCTGGCTTCGGCACCACCGCCGCGGTCGTGGCCCCGCTGCTGCTGGCCATGGGCTTCCCCGCGATGGCCGCCGTCATGATCGGCCTCATCGTCCAGTCCACCCCGGTCAGCTTCGGAGCGGTCGGCACCCCCATCCTCGTCGGGGTCGCCAACGGCCTGGGCGGGGACCCCGCGGTCGCTCAGCGCGTCGAGGTCCTGGGTGTGACCATGCCCGAGTTCATCAACTCGATCGGCTTCTACACCGCGGCCATCCACGCCATCGTGGGCATCCTCATCCCGCTGATCCTCGTCACCCTGCTCACCGGGTTCTTCGGCCCCGACCGGCGCTTCCGCGACGGACTCGCCGTGTGGCCCTTCGCCGTGTACGCCTCCCTGGCCATGACCGTCCCCTACGTGCTGGTGGCCCGCTTCCTCGGCCCCGAGTTCCCCTCGATGTTCGGTGGGCTCCTCGGCATGGTGCTGGTGATGTTCACCTCCAGCAAGGGCTTCCTCATGCCCAAGGACACCTTCCAGTTCGGCCCCCGCGCCGACTGGCCCACCCGCTGGATGGGCACTATCGAACCGGCCGAGGCCACCGACGTCTCCACGCACATGAGCACGGTCCGCGCCTGGGCCCCCTACGCCCTGATGGCGGGGCTGCTGGTGGCCACCCGCGTCATCGCCCCGCTGAAGGAATGGCTGACCGGTCTGGCCATCCCCTTCGAGAACATCCTGGGCACCGAGATCACCACCACCGTCCAACCCTTCTACCTTCCCGGCTTCGTGCTGATCCTCGCCTCGGCCTTCGCCTACCTGCTGCACCGGATGAACTCCCGCGAGATCGCCCAGACCCTCAAAATCTCCGCCGGCCAGCTCGCCGGCACCGCCGCCGCCCTGCTCTTCGCCGTGCCCCTGGTCAGGGTCCTCATCCAGTCCGGCCCGGCCCTCAACGAGTCCGGGCTCTCCAGCATGCCGGTCACCCTCGCCGAGGGCGCCGCCGCGATCTCGGGCAGCTCCTGGCCCGTGATCGCCCCCTGGATCGGCGCACTGGGTGCCTTCGTGGCCGGATCGAACACCGTGTCGAACCTGACGTTCTCCCAGTTCCAGTTCTCCACCGGCGCCGCGATCGGCCTGGACCGCCCCGAACTCGTCGTGGCCGCCCAGGCCGTGGGTGGGGCCGGTGGCAACCCGATCGCGATCCACAACATCGTGGCCGCCTCCGCCACCGTGGGCCTGCTCGGGCGTGAAGGTGATCTGCTGCGCAAGACCATCATCGTCACCACCTACTACTGCCTCGCCGGCGGCGCGATCGCCTACCTGTTCATCCATGGGGTGGGCCTGAACCTGGGCACCATCATGCTGGTGGCCCTCATCGCCGGACTGGCCCTCATCGCCGCCCGGCTGTGGCGCCAGGACGCCCCCACCAAGAACGAACTCCGGGTCTGAGCCCGGCACGTGAGGCCGGGCTCATGACCGGCGCCGGCCCCACGCCTGCTGCACCCCGGGGGCTGCACCCGACTGATCCAGTCGGGTGCAGCCCCCGAGGTCTCTCTAGAATGGTTCGGTTCCCCATCTACCCTCCAGGAGCCCCTCGTGCCCGCGCCCACACGCACCTACACCCTCGTCCTCGACTGGCTCGAAGAACGACTGCGCTCGGGCGAGATCTCGGTGGGCGACAGACTGCCCGCAGAGCGCCACCTGGCCGAGGAGTTCGGGATTTCCCGCGCCTCGGTCCGCGAAGCATTCCGGGTCCTCGACGCCATGGGCCTGGTCCGCTCCTCCACCGGGTCCGGGCCCAACGCCGGGGCGATCGTCATCTCAGACCCCTCGGCCGCCCTCGGCTGGGCGCTGCGGATGCACGTGGCCAACCGGTCCTTGCGCATCAGCGATCTGGTGCAGACCCGGCTGCTGCTCGAAACCCAGTCCGCCCACGAAGCCGCCACCGCCCCGGACACCCCCGAGCGCACCGCGATACTCGACCAGGCCACCGAACTGGTGGCCGCCATGGACGACCCGGACCTGCCGGATGAGCGCTTCCACGCCCACGACGCGCAGTTCCACATCCTGCTCGCCTCCCTGGCCGGCAACGTGGTGGTCGAGACGATCATGGCCTCGCTGCGCCAGGCCACCATCGGCTACGTCCAGGAGACCGTCGCCGGCCTGGCGGCCTGGCCGCAGGTACGCCACACCCTCCAGGAACAGCACAAGAACATCCTGGAAGCCTTCCAGCAGCGCCGAGGCACAGACGCCGCCGAAGCCCTGCGCCACCACATCATCTGGTTCTTCGAACTCAGCGATCACCGCTAAAGAGCGGCCCCCAGACTCCCGCACCACCCAGGACTCCTGACCCCCGCGCACCGAACGGTGCCACCAGCACGGGACCGCGTGCACGAGCCACCCCAGACCCACCCTGCCCGACTGCTGACGGACACCTCCAAAACCTCCGGCTCCAGCCGGCCGCGACCGGCCTCCGCCGTGGGGGACCCATACGCGTTCCAGGCCGAGAACACCCCGCGTCGATACCGCACCACTGAGCGCACCAGATCGGGACGACCACCCAGCATGTGCTCACCGCGTCCCGGCTGACCACCCCGAGGCCGCACCCCAGCCCATAGGCGCCGACGAAAGGCACCGCCACCATGACCAGCCCCGACCCCGTCCCCGGCCCAGTCCCAGTCCTCGTGGAGGACTGCACCGTGCTGCAGGCAGGTGATCGCATCGACGTCCACCTTGTCGGTGACCTCTACTACCGCGGACTCGTCGAGGAGACCATGCCACTCCTCCACGTGGTGTGGGCCCGAGAACTGGGAACCGGCGAACGGAGAATGTTCTCCACCGACGAGAACCGCATCTTCCAGCACCCACCCCCAGCCACCCCAGAAAAGCACTGACGAAGACCTTTTTTGAAGGCACGCTCCACCGTTGTGACGGAAATCCGTGGAGCACATGGATGCCAGACGCCCAACGGCCGACATGGAGGACCGGCCGCTAACCGGGCCATATGTAAAGCAACGAATGAGAGCTCGCCTGGGCCCGTGCCGTCGCCGGTCCGATCGGGAGTTGTCCGTACGGTCCTGAGGCAGTGATCGCATCCCGGATACAGGGCGCGACCCGCCTGAAGGAATCCCAGGCACGGGACCACGAGCACAGTGACAAGCATGTTTTCTATCAGTAGCTTCATACTTACGCTGGCCGCAGTGGTCGGCGTACGGGGTGATCGCACGGTCGGGCACGACGGTGCCGGCACCCCGGGAGCCTGCCGTTACTCCGCGGCGAGGTTGTCGCCTCCGCGCCGCCAGCCATGACGGTGCGGAGGCGTTCCCCGTGGGTATCGACCTTGTGAGACGACCTCAACAACACCACCCCGTCTCGGCTGCGGCGGCAAGGGACCGCATGCTCATCCCGGGCCACACAGAGCTTCAACTTTTGGTGAGACCATTGATCAGCAGGCTGGCTATCAGTAGGGTGAGAGGCAGCAGCCGAATGCATCACCCCGCCCACCGGCGGATACCGTCTGCGCCGGGCTTCCGCCCGTGAGTTCGTGCCACGCGAATTACCCAAAGGAGATTTCATGGCCACCTACGACGTCAACGCCCTTCTCTCCGCCACCGCCTACGGGTCGGACGGCGACAAGATCGGCAAGATCGAGCAGGTCTTCCTGGACGACAACACCGAGGAAGTCACCTTCGTGACCGTCAACACCGGTCTGTTCGGCACCAAGGAGAGCTTCGTCCCCGCCGACGGCGCCCGGCAGGACGGCGACCGCCTCGTGCTCCCCTACACCAAGGACGTCGTCAAGGACGCCCCGAACGTGGACGCGGACCAGCACCTCTCCCCGGCCGAGGAGGAGGAGATCTACCGCTACTACAA
>NZ_MKJW01000007.1:3052-6609 GCF_001942375.1 Kocuria sp. CNJ-770 | reverse complement strand
TTGCGGATGTAGTAAGACCAGATGTGGTTGCGCCCGGCCTCATGCAGTTGCTTCAGGCGCATGAAGTTCTCGTTGAGCGCCGCCACGTCGCCTGCTCCAATAGCCAGACGACGCAGGGTGCCCTCGCTCAGCTTGTTGGTACGGGTGTCCGCGGCCCGACCGGATTCAGTAACCAGGGTTTCGACGAGCTCATCGAAACGGGCGGCGTCATCGAGAAGGTGGTCGGGAAAGCGCAGCTCGGTGGGGAACAGCTGGTCGCCCTCATCGGTCTGGATGACCAGGTGCCCGACGCTGAGAAGGTCCTCGTGCTGGTCCCAGCCAATGCTGTCGCCCAAATACACCGGCACGGACAGCTCCCCGCGGTCTGGGGCGTTGAGGCGGTCCCGTCCCAACGCCAGCAGGTAGGTGACCCGGGCCAGGGCCACGGCCACCGGGTGCAAATCGATACCCATGACCTTCGAGGACACTTGGTGCATCGCCTCGGTCAGGCTCATCCCCGCTTCCTCTGCGGCGGACAGATAGCGGCGCACCGCGTAGAACAGGAAAGATCCAGAACCACAGGAAGGGTCCAGCACCCGCTGAGTCAGCGGATCAGTGACGGCTTCCTGGACCACCTCATAGGCGAGCCAGTCGGGGGTGTAGTACTCCCCCAGGGCCTTACGGGTGGTGGCGGGGATGACCGATTCGTACAGGACTTTCAGCACATCGTGCTCCACCGCGGACCAGTCGAAGCGGGCCAGCCGACGGGCCAGGGAAGTCACGAAGCCCTCACCCCCAGGCACCTCCAGCACCCAGTCGAAGAAGTCCCGGTCGACGACCCCGTACAGTCCGGCCTGGGCGAACTGGGAACCGGAGAGCAGGCTGGCCGGAGGCAACTGCGTGGCGTCCACCCCGAGCAGGAGGTGGGCAATGATCTCCGCGGAGTTCACCAGCAAGGTGTGCTCCAGGAACAACTCATCGTCGTCGGTGAACTGGGTACCCAAGGCCGAATGCAGCAGTTTCGACCACAGCTGGCGCTTGAGCTGCACGGTCGGCAGGTGCTTGCTGTCACGGTAAAGGGACTGCAGGGTCGCGAAATCCAAGGCGTGGGAGGAACTGCCAGCCCCCAGACGCTGGGCGATCTCCTTCGGAGTGGGGCGCACCCCAGTCCTGGTGGCCAGGACCCCTTCCAGCCAGGACAGCAAGGCCGCCGCCCCAGCTGCGCCGACGGTGGCTGCGTGGCGGGTTGCTTCCCGCAGCACCCCGTCGACTTCGTGGAAGGCGATCCACTGTCGCCCATCCGTGAGCACCCCGACATACCGGGCGCCGACCTCCCGGGTGCGGGTGAGCACGTAGTCGGCCAGCTGCTCAGTGGCTGCGGCCATAACGGACTGGCTATCCAGGGACTTTTTCACCTCGATGACCGTGCACCCGACCTCGATGTCGATGCGCCGGCGCTGCCCCACCTGGGCTTCCAGCTCCACCTCGAGTTGCTCCTCCGCAAGACCCAGCTCAGGGTCCAGCAAGAACATTCGCACGTCCGATTGGATCGTCGCTTCGCTGCGAAAGGCCGGGGAACTGACGAGCCGCTCAAGGATGTCGAGTCGTGCCTGCTGAGTGAGAGTGGGGGGCATACCTAAGACGCTATCCCGCCCGCCCCGCCACGCCGTTCATCCACGAGCAAAGTGTTCTCGGCTTACATTGGCCCCACCGCCTCAGGCATGACGCGGCACTAGCATCCCGCTATGCCTTGGCAACCAGGAACGTACTGCCATGACAGGCGTAAGCGAGGCAATAGCTGCATGACCCGCCCCGGGTGGCATTCATCTATCTTTTGCTGAATTTACCGGAACTTCCCATTGGCGCCCTGAGTTCCCCGCCTCTGAGGGGGGTGTGGGGTAGTTATTAACGGACCCATCAGCAGACACATCCTGATAGAGCCACTTCGTTCGCGCCCAAGACCCAACGCTCGAATTTATCGCTAGAGTGGACCGGTCAGTGAAGACGCTCACGGCAATCTCCGATCTCCATCTCGTCAACTCGTTTCAAAACCTGCGGGAGGTGGCTCGGTGCCAGCGTTCCCAACCGTGAGCGTATTTCGGCGAACAACATGAGGAAGCCAAGAGAAAGGTGTTGTGATGGCCCAGAGCGTAAAGATCATTCTGGAGGACGACCTCGAGGGCGGTCCTGCTGATCAGACCGTCCAGTTCGGTCTGGACGGCCGGCAGTACGAGATTGACCTGTCCACCGCGAATGCGGAGAAGCTGCGGGAGGCCCTGCGCCCCTTCGCCGCTTCCGGCCGGCGGGCCCAGGGCAAGTCCGCCCGGACCACCGGGCCCCGTTCCTCCACCGGGGGCAACCCGGAGACGGCGAAGATCCGGGCCTGGGCGAAGGAGAACGGTTATGAGGTCTCCGATCGCGGCCGCATTCACCAGTCCGTCAAAGACGCCTACTACGCCGCCCAGTAGACCCCCACTCCCCCACCGGACAGCAGTTCGTCTTCCGGGCGTTCCGTGACGGCGGGCCGGTGCTGGCCGGCCACCGCTGCGATACCGCAGCGAAGCTTCTCGGGGCAGTCCTCGAGCACGAGGGCCCTCACCGTGGCCCCTCCGCACGGTGAGCAGCCGGTGACGGGCTGACGGCCCCTATCCGGCACGGTGCCGCCGGGACGCCCCGCGTCCAGCCTGGACAGCGCTGGTTGCCCCTTTGGCCCCCGATACCGACCCCTGCTGGGGGTTGGCCCTGGCTCCTTACGGCAGCTGCGCGGGCACCCGCGTCGTTCGAAGACCCATGGGACCACCCACCCCATCCCGCCGTCTGTCACCAGAAGAAGAGAACCCGGCCCACCATCACCGGTGAGCCGGGTTCCTTCCTCGCCGACCATGGGAAAGCCGCCCGCAGCCGCCCCCCTCCCCCACCGGGGGCCGGGTGTTATCGGTTGAGCTGTTGGGCGTAGGCGCGCACGGCGTTCTCGATCACCGCTCTGGCGGTGCCGTCGTGCTCGGTGAGCTCCTCGATCAGATCGGAGACGTCCTGGGTCACCCGTACACCCAGCTGGATCGTGGGTTCCCGGCGCGGCCGGCCCCGGCCGCGCTTAGGTGCAGCCGCCGGTGCCGCTTGCACCGGCGGGGACGACACCACCGGTGTCGCAGGCTGGGGTGAGGTAGCGCGTGGGGTGTGTAGTCGACCGGGTCGATGTGCTCATCCGGTGCCGGGCCGGGCCAGCGGCGGGCCAGCGAGGCGGGGCGCTCGGGCTTCTCACTCATCGCAGCACCTTCTTCGCGATCGCGGTGTAAGCCTCCAGCACGCGGGAGCCCTTGCGGTATTGGCCGTACCACTCCCCCGAAATCCGTACCTCTTGGACGATGGCCCGGTCCGGGATCAACGGCTCCAGGAACAACCCCGTGGCACGGAGCTCATCGAGGCTGGCCACCTCCGCCCGGCTCATGCGGGCACGAGCCTGCCTTCGCACAGGTGCATCTGCCGGCATTGAATGTTTTTGTGACACTTAGGCACCGTGACACTTAGGCACCGTGACACTTAGGCACCGTGACACTTAGGCACCGTGACACTTAGGC
>NZ_MKJW01000007.1:0-3044 GCF_001942375.1 Kocuria sp. CNJ-770 | reverse complement strand
TAGGCACCGTGACACTTAGGCACCGTGACACTTAGGCACCGTGACACTTAGGCACCGTGACACTTAGGCACCGTGACTATTGACTGCGTGGGCGTCCTGGGCTGAGCACTCCGGGGCCAACGAACTCTTCCACGCCGTACTTGGTGTGCAGTTCATCGAGGGAGGTGGCGAGCAGTCCGGTGATCCAATCTGACCAGGAGATTCCGGGGCCAGCGTTGACGACGTAGGCCCTTTTCAGTTCGGTGAGCATTGGCTTCGGCACCGTCACGCGAAGGCGGTCACGTTGCTCAGCGTTCGTTGTACGCTGCGGCTGCGTTTCGGGTTGGTGTGCTGGCTCGGGAGTCGGAGCGGGCTTCTCCTGCTCCGGTGCCGTGGGGGCGATAGGGTCTGCGCCACTGCGGCGGCGACGGGAAGCCTTGGGCGCATGCTGGGTGGGCATCGTGGGATCT
The DNA here is from genome assembly GCF_001942375.1 of Kocuria sp. CNJ-770. Lineage (NCBI taxonomy): Bacteria > Bacillati > Actinomycetota > Actinomycetes > Micrococcales > Micrococcaceae > Kocuria > Kocuria sp. CNJ-770. Next base: position 2,595 of record NZ_MKJW01000007.1, on the reverse strand, counting down.
CCTAGGAGGTGAGGGTCCGGTAGTGACGGTCATAGAGTTCAACGATCGGCTTGGCGTCAGCGCCCATTTGGCTCAGGGATACTCCGGCTTGAATGGCTCGGCTGATGATGACGCGCTGGGGCACCGGAGGGTCTAGCAGTAGGTCCCCGAATTGTTCGGCCAAGGACAGCCGCCAGTGCCGGTCTTCGATGACGTTGGATCGCCACTTGTTGACCAGCACCGCGGAGAGCGTCACAGGCACTTGGTAGTGCTGTCGGACCCGGGCCACGCTTTCTTCGATTTCCACGAGAGCGTCGGCAGAGAAAAGGGTGGGCTCAGTGACGGCCAGGACGCGGTCTGCGGCTGCCAATGCAGCCAGGGTGAGGGCTCCAATATTGGGTGGGCAGTCGATGAGCACGACGTCATAGCCTGCGGCGACCTCGCTGGCCTGAATGGCATCGTGCAGCAGTTTCACTCTGGCGGGGGTACGCGGATTCTGGGTGAGGTCCCGCTCTACGGCGGCAAGATCCCGGTCCACGGTCGGAGCCAGGTCCAGCCCGGACCATGCGGTGGACACGATAACGTCGGCTAGTGGAGCGGGCCCCTCTTCGGTCAGCACGTCAGCGGTGATGGGCTGACCTTCGGGTATGTCCTGGTCATAAAGGGTGCGGGTGAGGTTGCCCTGGGGGTCTAGGTCGATAGCGAGGATTCGGGCGCCGGCGCGGCTGCCGGCGTGGGCAAGGTTGGCGGTGGTCGTTGTCTTACCGACCCCGCCCTTCTGTTGAGCTACTGCGATGGTGAGCGGAGGAGCCATGCCGGAGCCGCCTTTCTATTAGTGCTTCTGTGACACATAGGCATAATGCCTATGTGTCACTATCTCTACTACCTTATGTCATCGTGTCTTTATGTCACATAGGCACTGGCCTGTCGGAAAGTGTTTTTTGGGCCGTGCACATGGGGACACGGAGAAGCGGGCCCGGTCCACGGTGGTGCGGTCGGTGATGGGTGTTCAACTGACCGTGCGTAGCTCTGCCCAGTCGGTGGTGTAGCTGGGGGAAAGGTCAGCCTGACGGTTGCGCCACGGGGCGGGGGAGTGGGTGCCGAGCTGGCCCAGGGCAAGGGTGGCGCTGCCGAAGCGGCGGTTCACGGCGTCGATCAGCTCACCGAGGCGTGCTGGTTGTTCGACCACACCGGGCAGGAGAGGCACGGTACCCTCGGCGGCGAGGTCCAGGCAGAGGATGCCGGCGCGCATGTACTGCATCCCGTGCAGCAGCTTGGGCGTCAGGGCGGCCCGGGCGGCGGCCACCAGAGGAGCCGGCTCGTTGGTGGGCGCAGCCAGGCGCACGTGGGCGGAGACATTGTGAGGCGGTCCGGGTCGGTGCGGGGAGGTGCTGGCAAAGACGGTGAAGCGTCCGGTCACCTCCCCCTCCTTGCGCAGCCGGCGGGAGGCGCGCTGGGCGAACTCGGCCACAGCCTGTCCGACAATTTCTGGGTCCCAGATGGGGTCGGGGAAGGACCGGCTCACGAGAATCTGTTGCTTGCTGTCTACTTCCTCTTCGACAGGGATAGCTGAAAAGCCGTTGAGCTCCAGGACGGTGCGCATCTGCACGATGGAGAACTGGTGTCGGACAGCCACCGGGTCGGCATCGCGCAGCTGGGCGATGGTCTCGATGCCCAGGGCCTCCAGGCGCTTGGCCAGCCTGCCGGCCACCCCCCAGACCTCGGTGACCGGCAATGCTGTCATGAGCCGGTCCCAGTACCCCTCTGGGGCGGTCTCCCAGTGGACGACTCCGCCGGTGGCTGGGAGCTTCTTGGCGGTTTCCGTGACGATCTTGCAAAGGGTTTTGGTGGGTGCGATGCCGATGCTCACGGGCAGCCCGACATTGCGCGCCACGGTGGCGCGCAGCCGACGGGCCCACCGCACCTGCTCGGCCGGGGTGCCGTCCGGGGGGAGGAGGAAGCATTCGTCGATGGAGTACACCTCCTGGCCCATCGCGTGGCGGGCCAGCAGCAACATCACCCGCTCCGACAGATCAGCGTAGAGCTGGTAGTTGGAGGAGCGTCTGATCAGCCCCCAGCGTTTGGCGTCGGCGGCCAGCTGGAACCAGGGATCACCCATCTTGATCCCCAGCGCCTTGGCCTCCGCGGAACGTGCGACCACACATCCGTCGTTGTTGGACAGCACCACCAGCGGCTTACCCGCCAGAGAGGGCTCGAACAGTGCCTCGCAGGAGGCGTAGAAATTATTGACGTCTACCAGGCAATCACTGGTTACCACCTTGTTTGGCCCGGCTAGTGCAGTTTCCGGGAGTGGACATGGTGGATCGAGTACGTCACCACACCCCACACCTGGAGCTGGGTCATCGAGGGAATCGTGATGTCGGGATAGGCGGGGTTCTCGGCGTGGAGGACCACACCGTGGTCGTGGACGTGTAGGCGTTTGACGGTGAATTCGTCGTCGTAGACGGCGATCACCACATCACCGTATTTGGGTGTGATGGATCGGTCCACGAGGATTTCGTCGCCGTGGTAGATCCCTGCTCCTTCCATGGAGTCTCCGGTGACCCGGAATGCGTAGGTGGAGGTGACGTCTCTGATCAGGACCTCGTTGAGGTC
>NZ_MKJW01000006.1:0-7348 GCF_001942375.1 Kocuria sp. CNJ-770 | reverse complement strand
ACTCGAACTGGGCGGCAAGGGAGAAGAAGGAATGAGGGAAGGGCATCGCGGGGCGGGTGGCTCGTCGACAGCACATGACAGCAAGAGAGCCTCGCAAGCCGGCAGCAATTGCGGCATCGGATGCGGCGCCGAGCATCGGTGACCAAGGAGTCAGCGGGCGCCCGTTCCTCGGCGAAGAGCCGTCTCGATCCGGGCGACGGTCGCCGCGGGACGGCGTACGACGTCATGCCACCCCACCCGGATCACCGTCCAGCCGAGTTCCTGGATCTCGCTCTCGCGGCGTCGTTCGTCCCGGAGGACGGAGTGGATGGTCATTGTGCCGACGTACTTGGTCTCCCCGTCGAACTCGAGCACCAGGCGGTGCTCCGGCCAGGCGAAGTCGGCGCGGTAGGACCCGCTGCGGCCGTCGATGACCCATTGCAGCTCCGGCACGGGCAGCGAGTACTCCATCAGCAACAACCGGGTGAGCGTCTCCCCGACGGACTCGGAGCGCGGATCCATGACGGTCAGCACCGATCGCGCGCGCCGAACTCCGCGCTGCCCGGCCCACTCCGGAAGCAGCGACTCCAAGCGGGTGCGGGAGACTCCCAGCAGGTGCGCCTGGTCCGCGAGCACCACGGCATCGGTGAACGGCAGCAGGCGTGCGCAGTCCAGCAGCGTCCGTTCCGCCGAGGTGGTGCGCAGCCCGTCCACCACCACCACGTCCGCGGTCGGCAGCCTCGTCTGATGGCGGACGACGCCGTCGTACCCGTGGTGCGTGCCGTGCCCGGGCGGTGAGACGGTGTGGATCCGGGAGGGCACCCGCCGCAGTCCCAGGCCGTGCACCACAGCCGCCGAGGCCAGGCAGAACACCGGAACGGTGTGTGCGGCCCGCGCAAAGGCTCGGTGCTTCAGGAGCATGCGTTGCTCCGGGGTCAGGCTCGGGAGCCGGTCCGCGGCGATGAAGTATCCGGGGTGCACCCGCTGAAGCTTCCCGGTGCGGATCCGACGGCGGATCTCGTGGTTGCTCAGGCCGGTGTCGAGGAGGTCCGCCGTGCTCTGCAGTTCGCTCATGCCTCGGGATTAGCAGGGTTCATCTGCTGCGGGGGACCGCCACCGTTCGATGTGGACGTGCCGGCGAGACGGCGCCGGGGCCGGCAACTTGGGGAGCCACCATGGACCGGCCCCGAGTCCCCCATGAGTTCGCAGTTCCCCCATTGATCGGGGGACTGCGAACCCAGTGGGGGGCTCGGCGCGCAGGTGGGGGGCTCGGCGCGCAAGTGGGGGCCGGCGCCCAAGTAAGGGGTCAGAAGGGGCCGTAGGCTCGGTGGTGTTCGACCAGATCCGCTCGCACAGCGGCTCCAGCTCCTGCTCCAGGATCTCGGCCATGCCGCGCACCGTGTAGTTGACCACGTAGCTGGCGTTGGGCCGGCCCCGGTACGGGTGCGGGGTGAGGAACGGGGCGTCGGTCTCGGTGAGCACCAGCTCCGGCCGGGCAATGCGCAGCGCGGCCTTGAGGTCGTGGCTGTTCTTGAAGGTCACGGTGCCCGAGAAGGACATGTACCAGCCGTGCTCGTTGCAGGTCCGGGCGAGCTCCGCGTCCCCGGAGAAGCAGTGGAAGACGGTCCGCTCCGGGGCGCCCTCCTCCAGCAGGACGGCGACGACGTCGGCGTGGGCGTCCCGGTCGTGGATCTGCAGCGCTTTGCCGGTATCCCGGGCGAAGCGGATGTGCTCCCGGAAGGAGCGCTTCTGGTGCTCCCGGCCCTCCCCCTCGGTGCGGTAGTAGTCGAGGCCGGTCTCCCCGAAGGCCCGCACCCGGTCGTGCTCCCCCAGGGCGCGGATCTCCGCCAGCGCCTCGTCGAGGGCGCCGGCGGCGGCCAGCTTCGGCGCCTCGTTGGGGTGCAGGGCCACCGCGGCGAGGACCCGGGGGTCGGCCTGGGCGGCGGCCACGGCGAAGCGGGAGGACGGGACGTCGCAGCCGACCTGCACGAGCCCGCCCACCCCGGCGAGCGCGGCGGCGTCCGCGGCGTCGCGCACCGAGACCTGGACCCGGCCGTCCTGCAGGTCCAGGTGGGTGTGGTTGTCGACCACCGGGTGCGGCAGCGGCTCCGGCGCCGGCGGGTAGGCGAGGTTGCGGCGGCGCCCGTCGTCGCCCTGGGCGGAACGGCGCCTGGTGCCCTCCCCGGCGGGGGCGTCCTCGGGCACGGCGTAGTGCTCGGGCGTGTAGGCGGCGGGGGTCGCGCCGGGGGCGGGTTCGGGCCGGGACGCCGGATCCGGCCACAGGGATGCGGTGAGGAGGGTGGTGTTGGGGTCGGTCACGGGCGGCACCTCGGGAACTCGGGGAACGGGGCGGGAAACACGCGGGCACCGACCAATCTACGAGCTGGGGCCGGACAGACATACTGGGAGCAGACGCCCGAGCAGGAAGCCGAGGAGCCCATGGAGTCCTTCCCCCAGTACACGCAGGCGGTCCTGGACCGGATCAACACGGTGATCGAGGGCAAGCCCGAGGCGGCCCGCACCGCCCTGAGCGTGCTGCTGGCCGGGGGCCACCTGCTCGTGGAGGACGTGCCGGGGGTGGGCAAGACCATGCTGGCCCGGACGCTGGCCTCGGCGATCGGCGGTTCGGTGGCGCGCATCCAGTTCACCCCGGACCTGCTGCCCACGGACATCACCGGGGTGGCGGTCTACGACCAGGCCCGGCGGGAGTTCGAGTTCAAGCCCGGCCCGGTGTTCGCCAACGTGGTCATCGGCGACGAGATCAACCGGGCCTCGGCCAAGACCCAGTCCGCGCTGCTCGAGTGCATGGCGGAGGGGCAGGTCACCGCGGACGGCACCACCTACCGGCTGTCCTCCCCCTTCATGGTGGTCGCCACGCAGAACCCGGTGGAGATGGACGGGACCTTCCCGCTGCCGGAGGCGCAGCGGGACCGTTTCACCGCCCGGATCTCGATGGGCTACCCGGACACCGCCGCGGAGATGTCGATGCTGTCCGACCACGGCGGCGGCTCCCCGCTGGAGGGCCTGCGCCCGGTCGTCCCGCTCGAGGAGGCCGCCCGCCTGGTCGCCCACGTGCGCGGGATCCACGTCTCGGACGCCGTGCGCGCCTACGTGGTGGCGCTCGGCCAGGCCACCCGCTCGCATCCGCAGATCCGGTTGGGCGCGAGCCCCCGGGCGCTGCTCCAGCTCCAGGCCACCGCCCGGGCGGAGGCCGCGCTCGCCGGACGGGAGTACGTCCTGCCCGACGACGTCCGCGCGATCGCGGTGCCCGTCCTGGCGCACCGGCTGATCCTGGACCGCCGCGCCGGCACCGACTCCGCGGAGGAGCTGGTGCGGGCGGTCCTGGACGAGGTCCGCGTCCCGGCCGAGCCGGCCTCACGGTCCCGATGAGCCGCCGGCCGGAGACCCTGCGGACGGAGGACGGCGAGCGGGCGGAGCAGCCCGTGGACTCCCGCGCGCGGTTCACCGGCCGCGGCTGGGCGTTCCTCGGGACCGGGGCGCTGTGCCTGCTGCTGGCCACCTGGCTGGGCCGCAAGGACGTGCTGGCGCTCGCGCTGTTCCTGGGCGGGGCCCCGCTGTTCGCCGCCCTGTCCCTGTCCGTGGTCAAGCCCCGGGTGCTGCTCAAGCGCGGGGTGGACCCGGCCCTGGTCACGGCCGGGGACTCGGCCGTGGTGCGGCTGCGGGTCCGGCACCGGTCCCGGCGCGCCGGCAGCGCCGCGGGCGCCGTGGCCGTGCTCGAGCGGGTGCCGGAGCCCCTCGGCGGGGACCGGGAGCTGAGCGTGCAGCCCGGCGGGGAGGCGGCCGCCTACACCGTCCGGCCGCGCCGGCGCGGGGTGTACGCGCTGGGCCCGGCCACGGTGCGGGTCGCCGATCCGTTCGGGCTGGCCACCGAGCTGCTCGACGCCTCCGAGCGCACCTCCCTGCACGTCGCCCCGGATCCCGTGGAGCTGCCGGAGATCCGCGCCGACCGGCTGCGGGAGTCCGGCACCGACCCCGTCCGCACCGCGCAGCCCCAGCCCGGTCCCGACAACGTGACCGTGCGCGAGTACCGGCACGGGGACCCCGTGCGCCGGGTGCACTGGGCCGCCTCGGCCCGGCAGGGCACCCTCATGGTGCGCCAGGAGGACCCCCGCAGCACCCGGCGGCTCAGCCTGCTCCTGGACCTCGACGACACGGCGTGGCCCGGTGAGCGGCAGTGGGCCGGGGTGCTGCCCAGCACGGCCGAGTTCGAGTGGGCCGTGTCCTTCACCGCCGCGGTGCTCGAGCACCTGACGCAGCGGGAGACCGCCGTGCACGCCCTGGACACCCGGGGCCGTCCCCTGCCCCGGGGCGGGGAGGACGACGACGCCGCGGTCCGCGGGCGCGTCACCGCGATCGACGACGACGCCGCCGAGGACGCCCGGCACGGACTGGCCCGGGTCCGGCCCCTGCCGGTGCCGGACGTCACCGCCGGCGCCGACAGCGGCCGCCGCGGAGCGGGCCACCGCGGTGGCAGTCGCGGCACTCGACGGCGGCAGCGGCAGCGGAATGGCCGGCACCGACAGCGGCCGCGGCGGAGAGGCTCGCCCCGGCGACAGCCGCGGGATCGACGGGACCGTCGGCGGCAGCGGCAGCGCGGACCCGGTCTCCGCGCCCGGTGCCGATCCGGGTGCCGGGACCGGCGCCGGTCCCGGCGACCGGGCCGGCGCCTGGCCCGGCGCCGAGGACGGACTCGCGGACCGGTTCGACCGCGAGGGCCTGGTCCATCCGGTGCTGCTGGTCTCCGGCGACCTCGACCGGGCGGGCGCGCAGCGGATCCTGTACGGCACGCACCGGGCGGGCGCCGGCAGCGCGGTGCTGGTGGCCGCCGACGCCGACCGGGTTCCGGGCGGTGCGGCGGCCCTCGAGGCGGCGGGCTGGTCCGTCGTCGTCGTCACCGCGGCCACGGCCCCGGAGGAGGCCTGGGCGCATCTGGGCACCGGGTCCCGCACGGCCGGAGCGCTGCGGTGACCGCCGCCCCCGTGCGCTCCCCCGTGCGCGACTCCGCCGCCCCCGGCGTGCCCCCGGCACCCCGGCGCTCCGTGGCCGCCGTGCTCGGCCTGTCCGGCACGGTGCTGCTGGCCGTCGCGCTGTCCTTCGTGGGACCGGCTGCGGTCCTCGACGGCGGGAGCTGGGTCCCCGGCTGCCTGCTGGCCGCGCTCGCGGTGCTGGCCGCCACCGCGACGTCACGGGTGCTGGGCCTGTCCGTGCTCGCGCCCCTGTTCGGGGCGGGCGCCCTGGCGCTGGTGCTCACGGTGATGTTCCTGCGCGAGCCCGCGCTGCTGGGCTTCGTCCCGACCCCCGGCAGCCTCGCCCTGGCCGGGGAGCTCGGACGGGAGGCCGCCGGGATCGCGGCGGGACGACCCGCCCCGTACCCGGACACGACGGCGCTCGCGTTCGTCGCCGCCCTCGCCGCGGGCCTCGTGACCCTGTTCGTGGACACGGTGCTCGTGGTGCTGCGCCTGCCCGGGGCCAGCGCCCTGGGCGTGCTGGCCCCGCTGGTGCTGCCCGCCCTGGTCCTGCCCGAGAGCGTCGGGCTGGCCGGGACCGCGGCGGCCGTGCTCGCCGCCCTGGTGCTGCTCGCCGGGGCCCGCCGCTTCGGCGCGGTCCGCGAGGCCCGCACCGCCGCCGCCCCCGGCACCTGGGCCCGGGCCCTGGTGGTGGTCGCCGGGGTGCTGGCCGTGACCCTGCTCGTGCCCGGTGTGGTGCCGGGCTTCGTCAACGGCGCGTTCCCCCAGGGCAGCGGACCGGGCGGGGACCGCGCCCCCGGGGTGGGGCCGCTGCGGGCCGTGGGGCAGGACCTGCGCTCGGCGGAGCAGCGGCCGCGCCTGGAGTACCGCACGAGCACCGGAGAGCCCGAGCTCCTGCGGGTGCTCGTGCTCGACGACTTCACCGGGGCCGAGTGGTTCCCGGACGGCACCGGCCTGGAGCCGGGTCTCGACGCCCTCGGCGCGGACGCCGCGGGACCGGCCGCCGCCGAGCGCAGCGCCTCCGTGCAGCTGCGGGACTGGTCCGAGCGCTGGCTGCCCCTGCCCTGGGCGCCGGTCGGCGTGACGGGGCTCGACGAGGGCGACTGGGCCGTGAGCCCTCAGCATCGCACCGTGCACGGTGACGGCGTCCCGCCCGAGGGCACCGCCTACGAGGCGCGGGCGGTGGCGGCCGAGCCGACGTCCGCGCAGCTGCGCGGAGCACCGGCCGCGGCGCGTACCGCGGAGCTCGCCCCGTTCCTCGAGCTGCCCGAGGACACCCCGGCGGCCCTGCGCGAGGCCGCGCGGGAACGGGCCGGGGACGCCCCGACCGCCTTCGACCAGGCGCTGGCACTGCAGGAGTGGCTGCGCTCGGAGGAGTTCCGATACGACGCGAACGCCCCGGCCGCCCAGGGCTACGACGCCGGCGGCATGGCCGCGCTCGAGCAGTTCCTCGCCACCCGCACGGGCTACGCCGGGCACTTCGCCCCGGCGATGGCCGTCATGGCCCGCGAGCTGGGCATCCCGGCCCGCGTGGCGGTGGGCTACCTGCCGTCGACCACCGCGGCCGAGGGCACTTTCGGGGGCACCTTCACCGTCCTGCCGCGCGACGCCCACGCCTGGCCGGAGCTGTGGTTCGAGGGCACCGGCTGGGTACGCTTCGAGCCGACCCCCGGCACCGGGGACGTGCCCGGCTACGCCGCCGAGGGCGCCACCGACGAGGACGAGGGGCCGGCGGAGGGAGAGGGCTCGACCGAGCCGACCGCCGCGCCGGAGGACACCCCCACCCCGGCGAGCACGGCCGGACCCGAGGAGACCGGCGCGCCCTCGGCCGCGCCCACGGCCGTGCCGACGCCGGAGCCTCCCCCGGCGAGCGCCCCCGAACCCGATCCCGGACCGGCCGGCCGGCTGCTGTGGCTCACCGGCGGACTGGCCGCGGCGCTGCTCGTCCTGCTCGCCGCCCTCCCCCGTCTGCTGCGGGACCGGCGGCGCAGGCGGCGGATGCGCCTGCTCGGGGACGCCGGCGCCCCGGCGGTAGCCCGTGCGACGGCGGGCTGGGCGGAGTTCGAGGACCTCGCGGCCGACCACGGCGTGGGCCGGGCCGCCGCGGAGACCCCACGGGCCTTCGTGGAGCGGATCGCGGCGACCGTGCCCACGGCCGGGGCCGCGCTGGGCCGGCTGGGACGGGACGTGGAGCGCGCCCTCTACGCGCCGGCAGCGGCGCCGTGGTCACCCGAGGCCGATCCCGAGGACCTCGCCGCGGTGCGTGCCGCGCTGGCCGGGCGTGGAGGCCCGGGTGCCCGCCGGTACGCGCCGGCAGCGGCGCCGTGGTCACCCGAGGCCGATCCCGAGGACCTCGCCGCGGTGCGTGCCGCGCTGGCCGG
>NZ_MKJW01000005.1:6259-7401 GCF_001942375.1 Kocuria sp. CNJ-770 | reverse complement strand
CCGCCGAGTCCTACACAGTGGCACCCGTAGCACGCTTCAGCCTTGCGCCACCGAGCCCCAACGCCGGAAACATGTCGATCAAGGGATGGCGACATGGAAGGTGGTATATTTTCTGGTATGAATTCCACGCACCCCTCCCCTGACGACGTCATCTCCACTCTGGGCACCGAGTTTGTCGAGGCCTTCATCAAGGCCGTCGAAGGCTCCGAAGCCGACTTTGAAGACCTTCGAGAGTACAAGCCGGACTGGGCGGTCCACTACAGCTCTCGATTCGTAGCCAACTTCTTGCATGAGCGCATCTGGGGTCGAATCCAGCCCGCATTGGATTCTCACCCCAACGCCGAGGTCACGGACAAGATGCCGAAGCGCGAGTTCATGATCGAGGGGCGCTATCGGGTAAGGGTCAAGCGGCACGATGAAAGCGATGCCGTAAAGGGATATAAGACCAGGGGTGCAAACTCATTCTGGTCTGCAGACCTCGCTCTTCCTGGCATGGAGGTCCACCCCCTGTCGATGGGGTACCGCTGGGATTCCGAAGCTGAGGCCGTGGTCTATCCACTGATGACACTTCGGGACGGCCAGGACAAGGCCGTTTGGGCTGTGGAACTCCAGGCGGAGGTGCTGGAGTCTGGCGTGACCGACATCCGCCATGTCGCTCTCGACGAGCCGGCCATGCCCGAGCTCAATGTGTCCGACGAGCTTGAGGCTGAGGCGGAGACCGATGAAGGGGAGGAGGCTGGTTCCTGATGTCCGATGTGGGTGAAGCCATCGAAACCACTCGACGGGCGATCGGCGTCACTCAAGGAGACCTCGCACAAGAGGTTGGGGTGACTCAGGCTGCCTTGTCGCGGTACGAGAACGGCGAGAGGGAGCCCTCAGAAGATGTGCTTAAACGCATCGCTGAGGTCCTGGGGGTGACGACTGACTTCCTATGCACGGCACCACATGCAGAATCTCCCATCGCCGTCGAGTCTCACATGCGACGTCGAGCGACCGCCAAGGTGGCTGACTGGCGACGAGCCGAGGCTCGACTGAATGTCATGCGGCGCCAAGTGGATCGAGTCTTCAGCAAGGTAGAGATGACTCCGACGTTGTATCTTCCAGCGGTCGATCCTACCGAGATGGGACCCGAGGAAGCAGCC
>NZ_MKJW01000005.1:0-6167 GCF_001942375.1 Kocuria sp. CNJ-770 | reverse complement strand
GTGGCGCATGCCCATTGGGCCGGTCCGCAAACTCAGTCGCTGGATGGATGCAGCGGGTATTGCTGTAGTCGAAGATGACTTGCAGACCCCTCGCATCGATGGATTGTCGCAACGTGTGGGACTATTTCCGGTCGTACTCATAAACCAAGATGTGCCTACGGACAGGAAACGCTTGACAATGGCACATGAACTTGGGCATATCGTTCTGCATTCAGAGTATGCAACTGCTGACATGGAGTCAGAAGCAAATCTCTTTGCAGGCGAGTTTCTGATGCCGGCAACTGCAATCCGTCCTCACCTGAGGTCCTTAAGTACTAGTAAGTTGAGAAGCCTAAAAGCTGAGTGGGGTGTTTCAATGCAGGCTCTGGTTGAGCGTGCGCATCAGTTAGGCGTTATGAATTCAACTGATCGCACGGCCTTTTATAAGAAAATGAGTCGTCTCGGTTGGCGCACACAGGAGCCTGGCTCTGATCTATTGCCACAGGAGGAGCCTCAGCTTCTATCTATGGTGCAAAATCAACTTGAGAATGGTGGTCTTACACAGCACAGTCTGGAAAAACTGAGTGGTGTGCGTGCAAATCGCATTGACTCAGTCTTTAGGGAACGGCATCCCCGTCTTCGTGCTGTCTAGAGCCTAGCTAGCCGAAGGACAAAGTATTAATACTCTGGTGACGCATCAATCGATATGGGCCCCGGTGTGCACTCCGCATATCGGGGCCCTTCTCCGCGAGTCACTAGGGGTGTTTTTACGAGTACCAGAACGCCCTGGTCAATTTAAGCGCGAAATTTAACCAATTTAGTGCCAATGGCTTTTTCGTAAATGACACTGGTCAAATAAGTTTTGAGGAGGACAAATGGGCAAATCAGAGTACAAAGTCAGCGAACTTGTCGCCAAAATTGAGCGCGGCGAATTGCAGCTTCCGGAGATGCAACGCAAGTACGTGTGGACCTCTACCAAAGTTCGCGACCTGCTTGATTCGCTCTACCGCGGCTACCCCTCAGGCGTGATCCTGACATGGCAACCAGCGACTCGAGTAGAGACTCAGGATTTCGCGGTCGCTACTCGATCAGAGGCAAGCGGAACCCCGCTGTTGCTGTTGGACGGGCAGCAGCGGCTCACGTCCCTGTCAGCAGTGTTGCGGGGCGAACCGGTCCAAGTAAAAAGCAGGAAGCGGCCGGTAGAAATCCTTTTCAATCTTGATCACCCGGATGAACTCACTTTCATCACTGAGGTTGATGAATCTTCTGTTGACGACAACGGGTTCGAGGATACGGACGATGTCGAGGACGACCTTATCGCTCGGGCGAACCGACGGGCCTTCGTCGTATCGAGTAACCAAGTTCTAGCACTGCAGAACTGGGTGCGGGTGACCGATGTTTTCACCAAGAACGACGGGGAGATTCTCCAGAACGCTGGCGTGAGCGGCTTCAACGACCCCATGTACGAGAGGTACTCCGCCCGGCTAAAACAACTACGTGCGATTGCGGAATACGAGTACCGGGTGGACATTCTAGAGCCTACAAAATCCTACGAGGAGGTCACGGAAATTTTCGTGCGTGTGAACTCCTTGGGTGCGAAGCTACGCAGCTCGGACCTCGCCTTGGCGCAGATTACAGCTAAGTGGAACGGATCGCTGGCATTGTTCACCGCGTACCAAACGGCGGTGGCCAAAGAGGGATTCGATCTCGACCTCGGGATCCATTTGCGTGCTCTGGTGGCCGTGATCACCGGCCAGTCCCGTTTCCTCACGGTCAGCTCTCTCACGAAGCAGAATCTTGAAGATGGCTGGGGGCGCACAAAGCGTGCGATGCACTTTGCTATCAACTACGTCAAAAGCAACTTCCAGATCGACAGTCCCACGCTTTTGTCTTCGCCATTCCTGCTCGTCGCATTGGCCTATTGGGGGCATCAACGAGACTTCCGTGTCAGCGAAGAGGACGCGGCAACCATGCGGAAGTGGTTCCTCGTCGCGAACGCCAAGGGGAGGTACTCCCACGGATCTAGTGAGTCACTTTTGGACCAAGATCTGGCCGCAATTCGAGCGGGCGGTGGCGGGCAACTCATCCAGCGATTAATGCAGCAGGTCGGACGACTGGATTTCACCCCCGCCGACCTCCTGGGACGAACTTCGCGCAGTGGTGTCTTCAAAACTATGTTTTTGATGTTCAGGGCGGCCGGTGTGCGGGACTGGGCAACCAACCTTCAAATTAGTCCTAAGCATTCTGGTACTGCGGACAAAATCGAATTTCATCACATTTTCCCTAAGGCATACCTCAAGCAGTTTCGATCCGACCTCGATGCCCGCAAAGTTGACGACATTGTCAACCTCGCCTTTATCGGATCCAAGACAAATAAGGAAATCCGCGATAGGGCTCCGCGGGACTACGTCGGTGAGTACCCACCGGAACGGCTGGCAGCACAGCTGATCTGTTTTGACGATAACATTGACGTAGCGGACGAGTTCGATCTTTTCGTCGAACGGCGCCGGAAAGTCCTCGCACGACACCTCAACATGTTTCTCGACGTCGTCCCGGAGTAGGACACTCCAGGCTCCTCATTGCTGGCGGGCTGAGGCCATGACTACAGTCAGTGTTGAAGAGCCCGAAAAGGTGAGCATGGAATTCTGCTGCAACACACTGGAGCTGGCAACTATGTGTCGCGCTGAAGTGTACCCGAACGCCACAGGCGCCTCGCCGGCCGGGTCGGCAAGCTACTTACTGTGCACATGAGTGAAGATGGGTGACTAGAGGTCGTCGCTCACCGATCAGGTCTCCGTCCGGCCAGTGCGGTACGCACCTCGCGCTCCACGTACCGGACCGTCAGGGACCCAGCGTCGTTGTCGCTGACGACCACAGGCATCGCCGTCCAACCGCGGATGCTGCCCGGCACGGAGATGCCGAACAACTCCGCTCGTCCTAGGCTGGCGATGCAGCTCGTGCGGTCTTCGTAGGGGACGAAGACCATCTGATGGCGTTCCGGGTCGGTGAGTGGATCCAAGTTGTACCCGGGGATGATGCGCGCGACCGACTCTTCGATCTTCCGTTGGTACTGCTGCAAGTCGGCGCTGGCCATAGGCGGGTACTCGGCAACGCGACCGTGGCAGATCTTTTGCAGACTTCTTGCCACTTCCGTGTCCGTGAACCACTCGGACGCGGCGGCGTACCCACTGCCGAGGGCGATCTTCGCCGTGAGGCGGGCCCACAGACGGGGATCGAACTCGAGGGTGAAGGAGAACGTCTGCTCACCGAGTTGCTCCACCGTGGCACCGGCCATGGCCTCTTCGATCTGCTGCGGGGTCACGCCCATACGGGCTAGCTGGGCCCGCACCTGCTCGTCGCTCCCGCTCACCATGAGCTTGTCTCCGCGCTCCTGGACCGGTCTCTGCGACTCGAGTTGCGGTGAGCGTAGGTCGGAGGTCACCCTGCGCCCATCTGGCAGGGTTCCCCGTACCTGCTTGAGTTGCGTCCTGCATGGTGGTGTACGGGTAGCCCGGTGAGCGCGTCGTCATAGACGAGGGCGGTCACCGCGTGATCCTTCGAGTGAACCTTCCACAGCACTCTCGAAGAGGACCATCACGATGACCGCTCCTTCCAGTATCGACCCTGCTCAGTTCCTGCACGAGCACCTCGCTCAGGCCTCCCCGGATCTGCTGCGCGAGATGCTCACGACGTTCGTCAACACGCTGCTCTCGGCCGAGGCCGACACGGTGTGCGGGGCCGCCTACGGCGCCTCTTCCCCGGAGCGGGTGAATCAGCGCAACGGCTACCGCCACCGCGACTTCGACACCCGCGCCGGCACCCTCGACGTGGCGATCCCCAAGCTGCGCACCGGCACCTACTTCCCCGAGTGGCTCTTGGAACGGCGTCGCCGAGCCGAGTCCGCCCTGACTTCCGTGGTGGCCACCTGCTACCTGCTGGGGGTCTCGACCCGTCGGATGGACAAGCTGGTGCAGTCGTTGGGCATCACCGGGCTGTCGCGGTCGCAGGTATCGACCATGGCCACCGATCTCGACGAGCACGTGGAGTCCTTCCGCACCCGCCCGCTAGATGCCGGCCCGTACACGTTCGTGGCCGCCGACGCGCTGACGATGAAGGTCCGTGAGGGCGGGCGGGTGGTGAAGGTCGCGGTCATGGTCGCCACCGGCGTCAACGCCGACGGCCACCGCGAGATCCTCGGGGTACAGGCCGCCACGGCCGAGTCCGGGGCCGGGTGGCTCACGTTCTTCCGCGACCTCGTGGCCCGCGGCCTGGCCGGGGTGCGACTGGTGACTTCTGACGCCCACGCCGGGCTGGTGGAGGCCATCGGGGCGACCCTGCCCGGGGCGTCCTGGCAACGGTGCCGCACCCACTACGCGGCCAACCTCATGGCGACCACTCCGAAGAGCAGTTGGCCGGCGGTGAAGGCGATGCTGCACTCCGTCTACGACCAGCCCGACGCCGCCTCGGTGCAGGCGCAGTTCGACAAGCTCCTCGACACCACCCAGGCCCAGCTGCCGGCCGTGCACGCCCACCTCGACGAGGCCAGGACCGACATCTTGGCCTTCACCACTTTCCCGAAGGGACTGTGGCGCCAGATCTGGTCGAACAACCCCAATGAGCGGCTCAACCGCGAGATCCGCCGGCGCACCGACGTGGTCGGGATCTTCCCGGACCGGACCTCGTTGATCCGTCTGGTCGGGGCCGTGCTGGCCGAGCAGCACGACGAGTGGGCCGAAGGCCGGCGCTATTTGGGCCTGGACGTGCTCGCCAAGTCCCGCCTGAACCTCGTCACCACCACCGCCGAACAGGAGGACACCACCGCCCCCGGCGCCCTCAGCGCCTGACCCCACCAGGATCACGCCGATCCTGTACACAGAGATGATGGACGCAGGTTCCGGCGGTGGTGTGGCTCGCCCTTACACCGACGCCCGCAGGGGTTGTCCTCCAGTGGATCTGTCCGCCCCCACCGGGGCCGTGAACCGTATGGCCAGACGGAGCATGACTTGATAGGAGCCTGACCGGGAAGTCGCCCCACCTCTGTGCTGTCTGCCCCATCTGACCGACGGTGACCAGTTGCTCTTCCATCACGGAAAGGATCACCGGTCATGACGATCATGACAGTGCCACCGGCGGCGGCCAACCCTTCTGGGAACACGAACCCGGGACGGTATGCCGGGGTCGACACACACCGCGACACCCACCACGTGGCGGTCGTCGACGAGCTGGGCCGGACCGTGGCCGACCGGCAGTTCGTAGCCACCAACACCGGGTATCGGCAGATCGTGGACTTCCTGCACGACCACGGGCCCGTCCTTGCCGTCGGCGTGGAGGGCACCGGCTCCTACGGAGCCGAACTGGCCCGGATCCTGGCGGCCGCGGGGGTGACCGTGATCGAGGTGATGCGCGCCAACCGCCAGCACCGGCGCCTCAAGGGCAAGTCCGACCCGCTGGACGCCGAGCAGGCCGCGCTCACCGTGGCCGCCGGCCGGGCCACGGTGGTCCCGAAGCAACGCGACGGGCTCGTGGAGTCCTTGCGGATCCTGCTGGCCGAGCGCACCTCGGCGACCAAGGCCCGCACCGCGGTCCTCAACCAGATCCACGCCCTGCTGATCACCGCTCCCGGCGACGTGCGCACCGACTTCCACCGCTATCACGGTCAGAAGCTGATCGACGTGCTCGCTCGCACCCGCCCCGGACCCGGCGATGACCCCGACCAGGTCGCCCGTGCGTCGCTGAAACGCCTGGCGGGCCGCCACCGGGTCCTCACCGAGGAGATCGCCGTTCTGGACGACCAGCTCGCGCAGATCGCGGCCCGACTCAACCCCGCCCTGCTGGCCACCCACGGGGTCGGGCCCGTGGTGGCCGCGACCTTGCTGGCCACCGTCGGGGACAATCCGCACCGGATCGCTACCCAGGCGCAGTTCGCCGCCTTGTGCGGGGTCGCCCCGATCCCGGCCTCCTCCGGACGGACCCACCGGCACCGGCTCTCCCGGGGCGGGAACCGCCAAGCCAACCATGCCTTGCACCGGATCGTGCTGATCCGCATGCGCTTCCGCGAGCCCCGCACCATGGCCTACTTCGCCCGCCGGCGAGCCGAGGGACTGGCCGACCGAGACATCATCCGGTGCCTGAAGCGCCACGTCGCCAACGAAGTCTTCGCTCTGCTCACCCATCCGCCTGCCGATCCC
>NZ_MKJW01000004.1:0-7411 GCF_001942375.1 Kocuria sp. CNJ-770 | reverse complement strand
CCGGGCGGCGCCGGTGCGCGGGTCGGTCCGGTCGGCTCGTCCGCCGGTCCGCGGCGCCGGGCTCGGCGTCGCACAGCTCCGCCCACATGGCCGCCGCGGCGAGAACACCGGCGGAGTCGTCCGTGGCGCAGGCCGCGAGGAGGAGGTCGGCGAGCACCGGGTCCGAGAGGCCCGCGGCCAGGAAGCCCAGCAGGTCGTCGTCGTGGGCCAGGACCGCGGGCAGCCAGTCGCCGTCGGCGTCCCGGACCTCCGTCAGGACGTCCTCCCACACGGTCAGGATGCGCGCCAGGCGGTCCAGGCGGTGCCAACCGTCCCGGCCCGCCCGGGCCCAGTGGGCCGCCCGTCCCGCCACCCCGCGGCGGGTGCCCGCCGGCAGCGCACCGTACTCGTGGTCCATGGCCTGCCGCGGCGCCGTCGCGTAGGAGCTGCCGGCGGCCACGAGCGCGGCGTTGACGGCGCTGTCCAGGATGCGGGCCACGTCCCGGACGTCCTCGGGGTCCTCGACCGGCCACCAGTGCTCGCCGGCCACGACCCAGCGCGCCGCCACAGCCCGGTCCGCCCGGCGGGCGGCCTCGTCCACGAGGCCCAGCACGGCGGACACCGCTCCGGGCCCGCCCGGCGGCGGGGACGTGCCCGGTGACGAGCGGACGGGCGTGCGGCCGGAGGTGTAGACGATGGCGAACACCCGGTCACTGAGGGCGTCGTGGCCCACGAGCTCGGCGAGCTCCGCGACGAAGGCCTCGGCGAAGCGCTCGTCGTCGGGGTCGGCCGGCAGGTCCACCCGCACGCACGCCCCGGCCGTCCCGCCGCCGGCGGCGAACAGGACGAGCGAGTCGGCGGGCCAGTAGCCGAGGGTGTGCGGGACGACGGCGAGCAGGTCGGCGGCGCAGCGCACGACGGGGACGAAGGGATCACGGGTGGGGTGCTGTCTCATGGGCCCAGGGTGGGCGGTCCCGGGCCGGCGGCGGCGGCCCCGGTGGCGGGCTGTGGAGGGCGGCGGACGGGACACCGCCCGGGTTGCCCGGTGCAGTGCGGATGCCCGAGGACGTCTCAGACGGCGTCGGGCCCGTGCCGGCGCCGCACCCGCGCGGCGGTGGCCAGGACACCGACGGCCCCGGCTCCGGCGATGAGGAACTGGGCCGCGACGGCGACCCGGAACGCGTCGGGCGCGTAGAGCTCTTCGCGGAAGCCGCCCGCGTACAGGAGGTCCAGGACGAACCCGGTGACGAAGATGGCGAGGACCGAGGCGGTGAACCCGCCGACGTTGGCGATGCCCATGGCCGTGCCCGAGCGGCGGGGCGGGTTGAAGCTGCGGGTGATGTCGAAGGCGATCATCGACGCGGGCATGCTGATCGCGATCACGCACACGGCCGCGAGCACGACCGCCGCCGGGGCCGTGCCCGGCCACACCAGCAGCACGGTCCAGGCCGCGAAGATGCCGGCGGTGACCGTCAGGGACAGCCGCACCCGGCGCTCGGGGCGCCGGGCCGTCAGCCCGCCGAGCGCCAGGCCGACGGCCAGGTTGGTGAGCACGAAGGAGGTCATCACCACGGAGATCGTGGTGTCGGGCAGGCCCTGGGCGTACTCGAGATACGGGTAGCCCCACATGAGGACGAAGGTGTTGCCGGCGAACTGGGTGGTGAAGTGCACCCAGAAGCCCAGCCGTGTGCCCGGTTCGGCCAGGCTCTCCCGGAGGACCTGCCCCGTGCGCCGCAGCCCCAGCCGGCGGTGGAGCACCTCCACGCCCGGCGGCGCGTCCCGCAGCAGGGCCGCGGCGAGCGTCCCGGCGAGCAGCGCGAGGGCGGCCAGCCCGAGGAAGGACGGGAGCCAGCCCGCGCGGTCGAGCACCCAGGCGAAGGGGATCACGGAGACGAGCTGGCCGAGGTTGCCGAAGACCCCCACGACCTGGGTGAGCAGCGGGACGCGCAGGGCGGAGAACCACGCCGGGATCAGCCGCATCACGCACACGAAGGTGGCCGCGTCCCCGGCCCCCACGAGCACGCGGGCCACCACGCCCTCGGCGACCGTGTCCGCCAGGGCCAGCTGCACCTGCCCCACGGTCATCAGCAGGGCCCCGGCGGAGACCATGGCCCGGGCGCCGAAGCGGTCCACGAGCACGCCCACGGGGATCTGCAGTGCGGCGTAGACCAGGACCTGCATGAGGGAGACCAGCGAGAGCGCTGAGGCCGCCGTGCCGAACCGCTCCGCGGCGTCGACCGTCGCGACCCCGAAGCTCGTGCGCTGCGCCACGGCGCTGAAGTAGGCGAGGACGCCGATCCCGAACACCAGGTACGCGCGGCGGGAGTCCTTGCCGGGCTGCGGGGGGCGGGACCGGTCGGACGTCATGCACTTCGCTCTCGGGGGGACGGAGCCGCGGACGGCGGCACCGTCCCGGGTCGAGCCGGCCACGCCCCGCCGGGCGGCGGGCTCAGTCCTGCTCGTCCTCCCGGGCGGCCAGGAAGGCTTCGGCCGCGGCGCCGATCTCGTCGGCGTCGGGGAGCTCGGACTCGTCCCCCACGAGCAGGGAGCGGGGGGCCGAGGCGTCGACGACGTCATCGTAGCGCTGTTCCAGACCCGCCACGACCGCCTGCACCTCCGGCGAGGCGCCCACCTGCTGGTCGATCTGCCGCTCTATCTCGCGGGCCGCCTCGCGCAGCTCGTCCGAGGGCAGGGTGAGCGAGGTCACGGCATTGATGTGCTCGAGGGCGGCCACCGCGGCGTGCGGCAGGTGCGCCTCCGCCAGGTACTGCGGGACGTGGACGGTGAAGCCGATGTTGTCGATCCCCGCCTCGGTCAGGCGGATCTCGAGCAGCTGCGCGGCGGAGGAGCTCATCTCCACCACCGGCCGCCAGGCGTGCTTGACGGGCAGCAGGTCGGTCCGGCTGCCGTGCACGGACACGATGAAGGGGCGGGTGTGCGGGACCGGCATGGGGATGCCCGAGACGATCGCGACGAGCGAGACGTCCATCCGCCGGGCCAGGCCCACGACGGCCTCCGTGAAGCGGTTCCACTGCAGGTCCGGCTCCGGGCCGGTGAGCAGGGCGAAGCTGCGCCCGAGCGGGTCCGTGACCAGCCGCAGGGACAGCTCGGGGGCCTGGAAGTCCTCGAAGTGGTCCTCCGCGAAGCGCACGTGCGGGCGGCGGGCCCGGTAGTCGTAGAGCTGGTCCAGGTCGAACCGGGCCACGACCTCGTGCGGCAGGGAATCGGTGATGGCGTGCTCGATCTGCACGGCCACGTGGCCGGCCTCCGCGTAGCCGGACAGGGCGACGATCAGCGGCAGGCCACGGACCCGGGCGTCCTCGAGCAGCGCGGGGTTGCTCAGGTACAGCGAGGTGGGATCCAGCACGGCAACTTCCTCCTGAGGGGGGATGGGTGGGTCGGGGTCCGGGGGTTCTTCCCGAGGCCGGCGGGAGCACTTCCGGCGGCGCTCCCTGGTTCATGTCAACCGCCCGCGAGGCCCCCCTTATTCCCCGCCCGGCCCGGCGGAGCCTGTCGCCGCCGGGGCCGGGGATAGGATCGACAGCACGCCCGCCGGACGGGCCGGGACCGCCACGAGCGCCCCGCCCGGACCGGCCGGTCCGGACCTCAGCGAAAGGACGACACATGCCCGACGTACAGGAACTGCTCGAGCCCCGGGGGATCGAGCTCACCGCCACGCACAAGCCCCTGGGCCGGACCCCGGCGCACGCCCTCGTGCTCGCCGTGCAGAAGGGGGCGGACGGCGACGGCGCCGGCCGCGTCGTGCTCCCCGCCGGCGAGCAGCGCAAGCTCTCCCCCGTGCTGGAGGCCGCCGCGGCCCTGCGCGTGGGCGGCGGCGCCGACGAGGTCACCCTCGTGCCCGCGCCGTCCGGGCTGCCCTTCACCGTGGTGGCGCTCACCGGTGTCGGCGACCTGCCCGAGAGCGGGCCCGCGCGGGCCGAGGCGCTGCGCCGGGCCGTCGGCGCCGCGGTGCGCCGCCTCGCCGGCACGGACTCGGCGGTCCTCGCCCTGCCCGCGGCCTCGGAGGAGGACGCCGCGGCGGTCGCCGAGGGCGCGGCCCTGGGCGCGTTCGCGTTCTCCCACCAGCGGTCCGTGACCGCCGGCGCCGTGAAGGCCCCGCTGGCCTCCGCCGTCGTGCACGCGCCCGATGTGGCGCGCACCGCGCTGAGCCGCGTCCTGGACCGCGCCACCGCCCTCGGCCGCGGCGTCCGGGCCGCCCGCACCCTCGTGGACCTCTCCCCCAACGTCATCTACCCGGAGGCCGTCGCGGACTATGCCCGGCAGGCCGCCAAGGGCACGAAGGTCTCCGTGACCGTGCTGGCCGAGAAGGATCTCGCCAAGGGCGGCTACGGAGGCCTGCTCGGCGTGGGACAGGGCTCGACGCACGGTCCCCGCCTGGTCAAGCTCGAGTACTCCCCGGCGCGGGCGTCGCGCCACTACGCCTACGTGGGCAAGGGCATCACCTTCGACTCGGGCGGGCTCTCGCTCAAGCCCCCGGCCTCGATGATGACCATGAAGTCGGACATGGCCGGGGCCGCCGCCGTGCTGGCCACCGTCCTGACCGCCGCCGAGCTCGGCCTGCCGGTCAGGGTCACCGGCTGGCTGTGCCTGGCCGAGAACCTGCCCTCCTCCACG
Source organism: Kocuria sp. CNJ-770 (assembly GCF_001942375.1). Lineage (NCBI taxonomy): Bacteria > Bacillati > Actinomycetota > Actinomycetes > Micrococcales > Micrococcaceae > Kocuria > Kocuria sp. CNJ-770. The sequence continues at coordinate 2,797 of NZ_MKJW01000004.1, read as the reverse complement.
GCCACCCGCCCCGGCGACGTCATCACCATCCGCGGCGGACGCACCGTGGAGGTGCTCAACACCGACGCGGAAGGGCGCCTCGTGCTCGCCGACGGACTGGTGGCCGCCTGCGAGGAGGCCCCCGACGCCGTCGTCGACATCGCCACCCTCACGGGCGCCCAGATGGTGGCCCTGGGCTCGCGGACCTTCGGGATCATGGGCGACGACGCACTGCGCGCGGCCGTGGCCGACGCCGCCCGCGCCGCCGGCGAGGACGGCTGGCCGATGCCCCTGCCGGAGCACCTGCGCCCGTCCCTGGACTCCAAGGTCGCCGATCTCAAGAACATCGGTGACAAGAACGGCGGGATGCTCGTGGCCGGGCTCTTCCTGCGCGAGTTCGTCGGCGGCCCGGACGGCGCCCGGGTGCCGTGGGCGCACGTGGACATCGCCGGGCCCTCCTTCAACGAGGGCTCCCCCTACGGCTACACCCCCGCGGAGGGCACCGGGGCGGGCGTGCGCACGCTCGTCCGGCTGCTCGAGGACTCCGCCGCCGCCCACGGCTGAGCACCCGTGACACCCCCTCGGCGGAGGGAGCGCCCGCCTGGTTGCTCTCTCCGCCGTCGGGCTAAGGTATGTACGAAACGAACCCGTCACCGTACGGGTGCACCCCACTCGGAACGACGTCAACGCGCAAGGGAGCCAAACACGTGGCCGACAACGAATTCGACATCCTCGTCCTCGGCGGAGGCAGCGCCGGCTACGCCGCGGCGCTGCGGGCCGTCCAGCTCGGCTTCACGGTGGGCCTGGTCGAGAAGAACAAGCTCGGGGGCACCTGCCTCCACTGGGGCTGCATCCCGACGAAGGCCTACCTGCACTCGGCCGAACTGGCCGAGGACGCCCGGGAGAGCTCCAAGTACGGGGTGCACACCACGCTCGAGTCGATCGACATGGCGGCCGTGCGGGACTACAAGGACAAGATCGTCGCCGGCAAGTTCAAGGGCCTCACCGGTCTGATGAAGATGCGCAAGATCACGGTCATCGAGGGCGTGGGCAAGCTCACCGGGCAGAACACGGTCGACGTCGACGGCACCAGCTACACCGGCAAGCACATCGTGCTGGCCTCCGGCTCCGTCTCCAAGACCCTCGGCGTCGAGATCGGCGGCCGGATCATGACGTCCACCGAGGCCCTGGAGATCGACTACGTGCCCAAGAGCGCGATCGTCCTGGGCGGCGGCGTGATCGGCTGCGAGTTCGCCTCCATGTGGAAGTCCTTCGGCGTGGACGTCACCGTGATCGAGGGCCTCCCCCACCTGGTCGCCAACGAGGACCCCGCGCTGATCAAGATCCTCGAGCGCGAGTTCAAGAAGCGCGGCATCAAGTCCAACCTCGGCACCTTCTTCGAGAAGGTCGAGCAGGACGACAACGGCGCGAAGGTCACCCTGGCCGACGGCAAGGTCTTCGAGGCGGACATCGTGCTCGTCGCGGTGGGCCGTGGGCCGAACACCGCCGACATGGGCTACGAGGAGCAGGGCATCCCCATGGACCGCGGCTTCGTCACCCCGAACGAGCGCCTGCACACCGGGGTGGGCAACATCTACGCGATCGGCGACATCGTCCCCGGCGTCCAGCTCGCCCACCGCGGCTACCAGCAGGGTCGCTTCGTGGCCGAGGAGATCGGCGGCCTCAACCCCGCCGTCGTCGACGACGTGAACATCCCCAAGGTGACGTTCACGGAGCCCGAGATCGCCTCCGTCGGCTACACCGAGCCGAAGGCCAAGGAGAAGTTCGGCGAGGACAACATCGAGGTCGCCGAGTACAACCTCGCCGGCAACGGCAAGAGCTCCATCCTGGGCACCGGCGGCATCATCAAGCTGGTGCGCGAGAAGGACGGCCCCATCATCGGCTTCCACGCCATCGGCAAGCGCATCAGCGAGCAGATCGGCGAGGGCCAGCTCATCGTCAACTGGGAGGCCTACCCCGAGGACGTCGCCGCGTTCGTGCACGCGCACCCCACCCAGAACGAGGCCATCGGCGAGGCCGCCATGGCACTCGCGGGCGCGCCGCTGCACGGCTGACCGCACCGAGGCCCCGCCCCTCCCGGGCGGGGCCTCCCCCACTACCCCGGCACCGGGCCCGGCGCCCGGACCGCACCATCGAAGGCACCGAAAGAGAGACGGTCGGACCATGTCAGAAACCGTAAACCTGCCCGCACTGGGCGAATCCGTGACCGAGGGCACCGTGACCCGGTGGCTCAAGCAGGTCGGTGACGAGGTCGCCGTCGACGAGCCCCTGGTCGAGGTCTCCACCGACAAGGTCGACACCGAGATCCCCTCCCCCGTGGCGGGCGTCATCGAGGAGATCCTCGTCGAGGAGGACGAGGACGTCGAGGTCGGCGCTCCCCTGGTCGTCATCGGCTCGGGCTCCGGCGGCTCCGCCCCGGAGCCGGAGCAGCCCTCCGCCGAGCAGGCCGAGGACGCCGCCACCCAGGCCGAGACCCCGGAGGCCACCGACGAGTCCGCCGAGCAGCAGGCCCCGGCGCAGCAGGAGTCCGCCCCCGAGCAGGCCCCGAAGGCCGAGGCCCAGCAGGGCGGCGAGGGGACCGAGATCACCCTGCCCGCGCTGGGCGAGTCCGTCACCGAGGGCACCGTGACCCGGTGGCTCAAGCAGGTCGGTGACGAGGTCGCCGTCGACGAGCCGCTGCTGGAGGTCTCCACCGACAAGGTCGACACCGAGGTTCCCTCCCCGGTGGCCGGCACCCTGCTGGAGATCCGCGTGCAGGAGGACGAGGACGCCGAGGTCGGCCAGGTCCTGGCGGTCA
>NZ_MKJW01000003.1:0-7441 GCF_001942375.1 Kocuria sp. CNJ-770 | reverse complement strand
GGGGGACTCGGCGCTCGAGAGAGATCACCTCGGGCTCTACGGGAAGCCGGGAATGGGCATGAGCGTGGGAGTGGGAGGGACGGGCTCACCACCTGTAGTCGAGGAACTTCCCGTCGAAGGTGACCACCACGCGGTCGCCGTCGGGGTCCGGGCGCCGGGAGACGTCGACCCGGAAGTTGATCGCGCTCATGATCCCGTCCCCGAACTCCTCGTGGATGAGCTCCTTGAGAGCCGGTCCGTAGACGGCCAGGGCCTCGGTGAAGCGGTAGATCGTGGGATCGGCCATGCGTTCCGGGTCGGCGCCCCGGGACGGCTGCCGTTGCAGGCTCTCGGCCACCGTCCCGTCCAGCCCGAGGAGCTCGCAGACCTGGCCGGCCTGGTCCGCGCTCAGCGGGTGCTGCCCGAGCAGCGCGGCGGTGGTCCACACCGGTGCGGCGCCGATCCGCTCGGCGATCTCGTGCCAGGACAGGCCGCGCCGCAGCCTGGCGGCGACCACGAGCTCGGCGGCGTCGGATCTGGTCATGATGGGGGTCATTGGTGCTCCTCGGAACGGCGGAAGGGCGGTCGGTGCGGCAGGCGGCGGATCACTCCGCGGCGACGGGCACGTCCTGCGCCACCGGGCGGGGCCGGGTGAGGCCCGTCCGGGCGTGGGTGGCGTAGAGGGTGAGCCCCACGAAGGTCAGCCCGCCCACGAGGTTGCCGAGCACGGTGGGGATCTCGTTCCACACGAGGTAGTCCATGACGGAGAAGTCGCCGCCGAGGATCAGGCCCGAGGGGAACAGGAACATGTTGACGATCGAGTGCTCGAAGCCCATGTAGAAGAACAGCAGGATGGGCATCCACATGGCGATCACCTTGCCGGAGACGCTCGTGGACATCATCGCGGCGACCACACCGGTGGAGACCATCCAGTTGCACAGCACGGCCCGGACGAACAGGGTCAGCATCCCGGCGGCGCCGTAGTCGGCGTAGCCGACCGTGCGGCCCTCCCCGATCGAGCCGATGGCCTGCCCGACCTCGTTGGGCGCGGTGGAGAAGCCGTAGGTGAAGATGATCGCCATCATGACGGCCACGGTGAACGCCCCGGCGAAGTTGCCGAGGAAGACGAGCCCCCAGTTGCGCAGCATCGAGCGCACCGTGACGCCGGGGCGCTTGTCGATCAGGGCCAGGGGCACCAGGGTGAACACCCCGGTCAGCAGGTCGAAGCCGAGCAGGTACAGCAGGCAGAAGCCCACCGGGAAGAGCAGCGCCCCGACCACCGCCTGACCGGTCTGCACGGTGACGGTCACGGCGAACGCCGCGGCCAGGGCGAGGATGGCACCGGCCATGAACGCCCGGATCAGGGTGTCCCGGGTGGACATGAAGACCTTCGCCTCACCGGCGTCGATCATCTTCGTGACGAAGTCCGAGGGATGCACGTAGGACATGGCGTGGCTCCGATACGGGGAAGGACGGGAGGTGCCGGGGACCCGGCTCCCCTCGATTCTGGGCGGACCGTGTTTCCGCGCCGTGTCGGTGCAGGCACCACCGGGTCAACTCGGGCGCACCCTGGGCGGGCCCGGCGGTGAGGCGCCGCACTCAGCCCTTGCGGGCGGCCAGCACCGTCTCGTAGAGCTCCCGCTTGCCCACGCCGGAGCGCGCGGCGACCTCCCCGGCGGCGTCCTTCAACCGGGCGCCCCCGGTCACGAGGGCCTCGACCTCGGCCACGAGGTCCTCGGGGCGGGCCGCCTCGGGGGCCGGGGCACCGGCGACGACGACGGCGATCTCCCCGCGCACCTGGCCCTCGGCGCACCAGTCGAGGAGCTCGGCGAGGGAACCCCGCACGACCTCCTCGTGCAGCTTGGTGAGCTCCCGGGCGACGACCGCCCGGCGCCCGGGCCCGAACGCCTCCTGCAGCGCGGTGAGCATGACCGCGAGCCGGTGCGGGGCCTCGTAGAAGACCATGGTGCGGCGCTCGCCGACGAGCTCGGCGAGGCGGGCGGCCCGCTCGGAGGACTTGCGCGGCAGGAAGCCCTCGAACGTGAACCGGTCGGTGGGCAGGCCGGACACCGCCAGGGCCGTGAGCACCGCTGAGGGGCCGGGCACGGCGGTCACGGTCAGGCCCTCCGCCGCGGCGGCCTCGGCCAGCCGGTAGCCCGGGTCGGAGACGGTGGGCATCCCGGCGTCGGACAGGACCAGCACGGTCGCCCCGGCGCGCACGGCGTCGAGCAGCTCGGCGACCCGCCCGGCCTCGTTGTGCTCGTGGTGGGTCAGCACCCGCCCGCGGGTGGTGACGCCGAGGCCGGCGGTGAGCCGGCGCAGCCTGCGGGTGTCCTCGACGGCGAGCACGTCCGCGGTCTCCAGGGCCTCCCGCAGCCGGGGCGGGGCGTCCCCCAGGTTGCCGATCGGGGTGCCCGCCAGCACGACCCGCCCGGGGCCCGCGGTGCCGCCGGCCGGGTCGGCGGGGGCGGCGGTCGGGGCGTCGTCGTGGGGTTCGGTGTGCACGGGTCCACTCTACGGCCCGGCCCGGGGGCACTCCCCTCCCCCGCGGACGCCGGGGCGGGCGGGGGCCCGTCCCCTACGATGACTTCCGTGAGTTCCTCGGTGCGCGCCCCAGCCCGCGGCCCGGTGACCCGGGCCGGGGAACCGGTGACCACGCTGCGCCGGTCCCTCGCCCCGGACGCCCTGCGGGCACGGCTGCTGCCGCCCGCCGCGGCGGTGCCCCGCCTGGCCTGGCTGGCACCGCTGCTCGTCGTGGTGCTGGGAGGGGTGCTGCGCTTCCACGGTCTCTCCCACCCGGACGCGATCGTCTTCGACGAGACCTACTACGTGAAGGACTCCTACTCCCTGCTGCGCTACGGCTACGAGCGGCAGTGGCCGGAGGGCGCGGACGAGCTGTTCGTGGCGGGCACGCCGCCGGAGGCCCTGAGCGGCCCGTCCTACGTGGTCCACCCGCCGGTCGGCAAGTGGCTCATCGCCGGGGGGATGTGGCTGGTCGGCGCCGAGGACCCCGTGGGGTGGCGCTTCTCCTCGGCGCTGTTCGGCACGCTGTCGATCGCGCTGGTGTGCGCCGCCGGGTGGCTGCTCTTCCGCTCGCTCACGGTGGCCACGCTCGCGGGGCTCTTCACCGCCGTGGACGGGCTGCACCTGGTGCAGTCGCGGCTGGCGATGCTGGACGTCTTCCTGATGTTCTTCGTCCTGCTCGCCTTCGTCCTGCTCCTGCTGGACCGCCGGGACGGCCGCCGCCGCCTGGTCGCCCGGCTGGGGGTGCCCCCGGACCGGCGGGTGCCCGAGGCGCAGCTGGCCCGCCGCCTCGCATGGGGGCCGTGGCTGGGGGTGCGCTGGTGGCGGATCGCCGCGGGCGCGGCCTGCGGGCTGGCGGTCGGCGTGAAGTGGAGCGCCCTGTTCCTGGTCGCCGGCCTCGGTGTGCTCACGGTGCTCTGGGACCTCAACGCCCGCCGCACGGCCGGGATCCGGCACTGGTTCCCGGCCGCGGTGCTCAAGGACGGCGTGCCGGCGTTCCTGGCGGTGGTCGGCACGGGCGCGGTGGTCTACGTGCTCACGTGGACGGGCTGGCTCGCCTCGACCGGCGCCTACGACCGCCGGTGGGCGCAGGAGCACCCGGGCGAGGGCGTGCTGTGGCTGCCCGCCCCCCTGCGCTCGCTGTGGGCCTACCACTCCTCCGCCTACGGCTTCCACAGCGGCCTGGGCACCGAGCACTCCTACGAGGCGCTGCCGTGGCTGTGGCTGACCCTGGGACGGCCCACCTCCTACTTCTGGGAGGCCCCCGAGCAGGGTGCGGCCGGATGCGCCGTGGAGAACTGCTCCCAGGCCATCCTCAACATCGGCAACCCGCTGCTGTGGTGGACGGGGATCGCCGCCGTGCTGGTGGCGGCGTGGCTGTGGGCGGTGCGGCGGGACTGGCGCTGGGGGGCGCTGCTCGGCGTGTTCGCCGCCGGGTACCTGCCCTGGTACCTGTATCCGGAGCGGACCATGTACTACTTCTACGCGCTGCCGGTGCAGCCGTTCCTGATGCTGATGCTCGCCGGGATGCTGGGGCTGGTGCTGGGCCGGCCGGAGGACTCCGTGCGCCGCCGGCGGGCAGGCCTCCTGGTGGTGGGGGTGTTCACGGCCGCGGCGCTGCTGCTGAGCGCCCACTTCGCCCCGGTCTGGTACGCCGAGACGGTCCCCTACAAGCAGTGGCGGGAACGGATGTGGTTCGCCGCCTGGATCTGAGCCGCCCGGACCCGGGCCGCCCGGGTCCGGGTCGTCGGTCCGAGCCGTCCGGGTCCGGGCCGCCCCGGTCAGCGTCCGGCGAGCCGTCGCTTGAGCTCCTGGCGCCGGCGCACCCGGTCGAGGGCCCGGTGCCTGCGGAACGCGGTGGGCCACGTCGCGGCCATCACGGCGAGGGCGCCCAGCAGGGTCAGCGCGCCCACCGTGATCGCGGCGTCCATCCAGAACTGGGTGGGATAGAGCCGGATCAGGGTGTCGGAGACCCGGAAGGTCCAGGAGCCCTCCGCGAAGAACAGCGAGTGGAACAGGGCGAAGAACTGCTGCCAGCCCAGCACCGCCGCCACGGCCAGCAGCACCAGCAGCACCACGGCCAGCCACGACCCGAAGAACAGGGCGCCCGAGGCCGCCCCCGGCGCTTGGCCCGCAGGTACAGGGAGGAGACGAGGCCGAGCACGGCCAGGACGGCGACCGCGGCGAGGGCGCTCTGCAGGACGATCTTCACGTCCGTCATGTGCGCGACCTCCGAGCCCAGGAACAGCCGGCCCCCGCCCGCGCCCACGAGCCCGCCGAGGAACTCGGGCGGCGCCCAGTTCAGGACGTAGTCCAGGCCGTAGGACCCGTAGACCATCCGCTCGTCCGTGGAGAAGCCGTAGCGGTCCGCGGGAAAGCCGGGCCGGTGGTACTCCGCCCACAGGAACAGCGGCGTGGCCACCGTGCGCACCGCCGCCGCCAGCAGCGCCAGCGGCAGCAGCAGGGCCAGGAAGACCTGCTGCAGGCGCGGGAACCGGGGCTCGTCGGCCAGCGCGTCGCGGCGCAGGGCGGCCCGGCGGCGGGCCTCCGCGTCCGATTCGTCGTCCTCCCCGACGTCGACGGCCCCGACGGCGCGGGAGCCGCCCGGAGCCCGCCCGGACCCGCCGGCCGCCGCGCTGCCCTCCGCAGGCTCGGCTCCGCTCTCGCGCGCGGGTGCGCCGTCGCGGCCGGGCTCCGGCGCGGGGTCCGCGGGCGGGACGGCGGGCAGCAGCCCCGTCCACACCGGGTCCTCGCCGCGCCGGGCGTCCGCCGCGGCGGAGCCGGCCTGCTGCCAGGGGGCCTTGTCGTTGCTGGAGGAGGGCACGGGCGGGTCCTTCGGTCGGGGGTGCTCAGGGGCTCGGCGCGGGCGGGACCGCGCCGGTCGGTCCCGATCCTACCCACCGGGGACCTCAGCGGCGGCGCCTCACCACTTGCCCTGCCACGACTCGTCGGCGTAGTGCTCCAGCGGGATGTTCCAGTCCCCGTAGCCGTCGTCGGGGTCGGCCTGCGGATACCCGGTGCCGACGACCTCCACGATGTCGCCGGGGCGGAAGACGTCGTGGACGAACTTCGCGCCCTCGACGGACATGCCCACGCACCCGTGCGAGACGTTGGCCTCGCCCAGGACGGGCATCGCCGAGGGCAGGGCCTGGTGCACGAACTCGCCGCTGGCCGTCAGCCGGGACACGTTGGAGGCCCAGAAGGTCTCGTACCAGTGCGGGTCGCCGGGCTGCAGGCTGAGCGAGGAGGCCTTGAACAGGTAGCTGGGGGCCTGCTCCATGATGACCTTCCGGCCCGTGGTGGAGGGCCAGTCGGGGTTGCCGAGGGTGACGGGGAACGTCCCGGCGACCTCGCCGTCGACGTAGGCCGTCAGCGTCTTCGTCGCGTCGTCGACGCGGGCGTAGTGCTCGGCGCCGATCGAGAAGCTGCGGCGCAGGTCGTGGTTGCCGATCATCCCGCCGCCCACGTCCAGGCCCAGCAGGTCCAGGGAGACGGTCACCTCGGAGTGCGGCTCCCAGGTGTCCGCGGGCCGGTAGCGCAGCACGGTGTCGGAGTACCAGCGGAAGGCCCCGGCCCGGTCCCCGCCGCCGCGCACGGTGATCGCCCGCTCGACCTCGTCGCGGTGCCGGACGGGCTCCGAGAAGGTGAACTGCAGGATCTGCCCGGTGCCGTAGACCCCGCCCTCGGCCACGTTGACCCGCGCGTCGACCTCCTGGGCCGCCGAGACGGTGCTGAAGGTGCTCGTGCCCGTGCTCGTGGTGCCGCCGGCCGCGGCGGTCCAGTGCAGCACGTACGCGGTGTCGAAGGCCAGCACGTCCGTGCTGGTCCACGTGCGCCCGTCCGCGGAGCGCTCCCCGGGCACGGGCACCCCGCCGGCGGCGGGCACGAGCACCACTTCGCCCAGTTCGCCAACGCCGGTGCGCACCACGACCGGGTCCACGGGATTGTGCTCCACGGCGGCGTCCGCGGGCGTGACCACGACGCCGGCCGGCTGCGGGCCCGCCGGCGCCGTGGTGGCCGGTTCCGTGGCGGTCGGCCCCGTGGTGGCCGGCCCTGTGATGGCCGGCGTCGCGCTCGGGGCCGAGGTCGCCGCCGACCCGGTGGAGGACGCGACGGTGGGCGCAGGCTCACCGGAGTGGGCCCCGGCGGCGTGCGCGCAGCCGGTGGCGAGCACCGCCGTCGCCGTGGCCAGCGCGAGCAGGCGGCGGGCCGGGACGGCGCGGGGCGCGCGGTGGGGACGGGAGGACAGGGACATCGTGGGGGCACCTCGAGGGGACGGGGGGAAGCGCTCGGGGACGGGCCCCACGATAGGCACACCGACCCGTGCACGACCTACTCGGCCACCCCGCGGGTACGAATGTTAACGGCTTCGTGACCCCGGTCGGCGCCGAGGGGAGGATCCCGGGCGGAGGGTGCCCGCGGGCGTGCCCCGGTCCCGAGCGCTCAGCGGTCGGGGCACAGGCAGGCGATCCCGTTGCGGATCGGATAGACCGGGTGCACGCCGTCCCGGAACGGACGGTCGCTCATCAAGCGGTCCGCGTCCACGGGGATCAGCGTCCCGCCCGTCAGGGGGCAGCGCAGGATCGCGGCCAGTCCCGGGTCCAGGACGGTCGTCGCCGGGGCGGGGACGGGGGCCGCCCAGGGAGCGGCACGGTGACCCCCGCTGCTCTCGGGACGGCGCGCGGGGCCGTGCGCATAGGGGTTCTCGGCCGGGACGGCGTGCGTCGGCTGCGTCGTTGCAGGGACAGTCATGGGGTCTCCTGGTGCTCCGGGGGGAAGAGCCTCCGTGCCGGACAGGCACGGTCTGCGGCTCATCCTAGGGCGGGGGCACCGCCGTGCGGAGGATTCCGCCGGACGCCGCGCCGCTCGGGCCTCGGGCACCGCCGCGCCGCCGTGCCTCGGGCACCGCCGCGCCGCTCGGGCCTCGGGCACCGCCGCG
>NZ_MKJW01000002.1:0-7529 GCF_001942375.1 Kocuria sp. CNJ-770 | reverse complement strand
CCAGGACCACGAGGACGAACAGGGTCGTCGCCACGAACTCGATCAGAAGCACGGTGGGCCAGCCGGCTTGGGAGGTGGAGTTCTCCCCGTAGCCGTTGGCCACCGCACCCAGGGCTTGGGCGGTGGTGGAGGCATCGATCAGTGTCATCAGCACCGCCCACAGCAGGCCCACCGCGACCAGTGCTCCGAGCACCTGGGCCACCACGTAGCCGAGGGCGACCTTGGTCGGAGTGCGCCCGGCCACGACCGCCGCCAGGGTCACTGCTGGATTGAAGTGTCCCCCGGAGACGTGTCCGAAAGCCACCAGTACCGCCAGCAGCGCCAGCCCGAAGCCCAGTGCGGAATCGATCACCGCGGTGGCGAAAATGCCCGTGCCCAGCCCGGCGAAGACCAGCACGGTAGTACCGGCGAACTCCGCCGCCCACCGGGCACCGGCCGACGGGGCCGGGGTCACCCCGCCGGTGACGGAATCTTTGCGCACCGCATCCGGGACCGGGGCCACCAGATTCTGGAAGTCGGGGGCGGCCGTGTCCGTAGCACGGGCAGGCGCGGTGGATCCCATAACAGCGGGTCCCGAGGCGTTGTCGGTCATAGGGGGTTCTCCTGCAGGTCGCTCGACACGGCAGTGCCAAGATGGTGGGTCAGCAAGTCCGGGCGTGGGTGCCGGTGCCATAGGACCACGGTTTGCTGAATGGTTCTTGAACACGGGCCCAAACGTGTTGATCCCACAGCCGGTCCTTGCTGGTTGGTCGCTTCACTGTCGGCGAAGGGGTGGTTCCGCCTGTTGAAGGACTCCTTGGTGGGGCTCCCTGGTGGGTCCGGCTCCAGCGAGGGCCAGCCCATCGGGTCGGAAATGGCCGGGACGACGGGCAGGGAGGTGATGACTCTGCCACCCCACCGGTCCTGGACGGGGGGAGGAGTAGGGACTGGGACGGCGGTCGGCCTGATCGGGTGAACGAGTCAAGAGCACCCGGTCGGGCTGATCACCGCAGGTCAGTGCAGACTCAGGGCTGTGGTGGTGATCTCGGAGATGCCGATCTGGTCGATCAGTGCCGGAAGGTCCTCGGCCTCGGGTCTGAAGCCCAGCAGCGGCACGGTGGAGCCGGTGTGGTCCTGGGACTTTTCGGTCGGGGAGGTGGCGTAGTGGAGATTCATGCGCCCACCGTCGGTGGTGGCTAAGGTCGCCGTCGCGCCGGCGGACCGTCTCAGGCTGCCTTCACCAGGTCAGGTCGTGGCAGCCGGGCCGGTCGGCGGGTTCTACCTGCAAGGTGGCGTGCTCGATCGCGTACCGTTCGCGCAGCACGTCCTGGGCGCCGACGAGTACCTCCTGGTGGTCCGCGCCGGGGGCCGCGACGAGGTGGGCGGTGGCCACGTTCATCCCCGAGGTCAGCGTCCACAGGTGCAGGTCGTGGACCTGGGCCACCCCGCCGACGTCGCCGAGGGTGGCCGCAACGGTTTGGGGATCGATGCCGGCCGGGGCGTGCTGGCCGAGCACGGCGAGCACCTGCCGTCCGAGGGTCAGCGCCCGGACGATGACGAAGACCGCGATGAGGGCGGCCACGACAATGTCCCAGATCGGATTTCCCGTGAGGATGATCAGGCGCCGGCGATCATGACGCCCACCGAGCCGGCGGCGTCGGCCACCACCTCGAAGTAGGCGCCCTTGACGTTCAGGCTGTCCTTGGACCCGCTGCGCAGCAGGAGCATGGAGACGATGTTGATGACCAGCCCGATGAAGCCGACGACGAGCATCGTCCCGGAAGTCACCTCGGGGGCCTCGCCGAACCGGCCCATCGCTGAGACGATGACGTAGGCGCCGACACCGAGCATGATCAGCACGACCAGGCCGGAGGCGAAGATCTCGGCCCGGTAGGAGCCATACGTGCGCCGGCCCGTGGTGTCCGGTCTGGTGGCGATGTGGGTGGCCAGCAGTGTGCTGGCCAGGGCCACCACGTCGGCGGCCATGTGGCCGGCATCGGAGATGAGCGCCAGGGAATTGGAGACCAACCCGGCGACGAGCTCGACGACGAAGAAGGTCGCCGTCAGCGCGAACGCCGCAGCCAGCCGCCGGCGATAGCGCCCACCCGCGTGCCCTGCGGTGGGCATGGCCGGCCCGTGGCTGTGCCCGGCGCCCATCAGGAGCTCCCCTCGTGCCGGGTGTGCTCGCGGCTGAGATCGAGCAGCATCCGCACATGAGCATCGGCGAGACGGTAATACACCATCCGCCCGTCCCGTCGGTTCTCGACGACCCCGGCAGTGCGCAACAGGCGCAGGGCCTGGGATACCGCCGTCTCCGGGACCTCCACCGCGGCGGAGAGGTCGCACACGCACAACTCACCGGCCTCGAGCAACGCGTAGAGGATCCGCACCCGACGCGGGTCGCCGAACAACCTGAACATCGCGGCGAGCTGCACCGCCTCGGCGTGCTCGGGAATGTTCTGCCGGGTCAGCGCCACCTTGTCGGGGTGGGCCGCGACGACCACGCAAGTCTCCAGCGGGGTGACCTGAACCATGAGACCTCCTCACATCTGACTAGATCTGCATATGTTATCCCATGGGGCATCTTCCGGTACCCAGGGCCAGCGCCACCTTCACCCAGGGGCGCAACCGATGCCGGAGCGGTCATGCCGCCAGCCCCTCGATGGCCGGTCAGGGTCTCCGGCAGTCTCCAGGGCCTGAGCCCTTTGAGCATCTGCATCGGGCGTCGCGGACTGGTTCACGTCGTGTGGATGGTGCGCCTTGTCCGTCCCGGGCTCATCCTGGCCGGACATGCGCGGCGCATCTGCGGGCTGCCCCCTTCACCGCCTCGTCCAAGCCGACCCTGACCCCGCGCACGTGCCCATCCTCGTCGCATGAGCGCAGCCTTGCGGTGGAAGGGCCTATGCAGGTGCCCTGCTGGTCAAGGGCGGCGTCCTCGTGTGCTGTCTCGGGTACCCGAAATGTTTGCTGGCCTGCCGATTGGCTCCGACGGCTGGTTGCCAGGCGGCGGAACGGGCGCATCCTGACCACGACGGGCCCGGAGGGCCGGGGCGTCACGTCGTCGTGGCTACCGGAACGGTGGCCCAGCAGGGGCCGACCGACTGTCGAAGGCGCTGTGCATTGCTATGTGTCCGGCGGAGATGTTGTTGGTGTCCGCTACCGATGTCGCCGGCGTGATGGGGACCAGCTGCTGTTGCAGCTGGGTCCGGGCTCAGTCTTCGCGACGACCGGGGGTGAGGACGAGCCCGCGCCCGGCGCCGGCGGTCCGGGCCAGGGCCCGCTCCAGCGGGCCTTGCCCGTAGGCGCGTTGCCAGGCCACGGCGAACACCGCCGCCCCGCCTGCGTGGATGAGGAACCACAGCATGGGCACCTCGTAGTGCACCATCGCGGCCAGGGCCAGCAGGTGGGCCGTGTAGAGGGTCAGGGTCATGGAACCGGCAGCACTGAGCGGCAGCAGCCAGGCGCCGGATTTCCGCCCGATGAGCAGGAACGCCCCCAGCACGGCTGTGCCGGAGCCGAGGCCGTAGAGGATGGCGATCGGGGTGTTGGTGTGCGGGCCGGGGATCAGCATCCACCACCACGTGGTGTCGGGCAGGACGGGGTCGGGCCCCAGATGAGGATCTCGTCGATCTGCTCGTGGCTCAGCGACGGGGTGGAGCTCATCAGTTGGTCGTAGCCGCCGGCCTGGAGGATCAGCACCCAGTAGACCAGCCACGCGGCCAGAGCCAGGATCAGACCGGCTACGAGCAACCGGCCCTGGACGTGCAGGGACCGCAGGTTGAGCCGGCCGATGGCTATGCCGGCGAGCAGGTAGGTCAGGTACGGGAACGCGGGGTAGGTGCCGGTCAACAGCACCTGGGACAGCACGGTGCCGGGGTCGGTGAGCACCCGGTGATGGTGGGGTTGTAGGTCTCCATCTCCGGTAGCGCGTCGCGCAGGGACTGCATCAGCACGGGGGCGAGCACGGCGTTGACCCCGGCGAGGACGAACAGGGTTCGTGCGGGCAGGTGCAGGAAGGGGATGGCCAGCAGGAAGAACACCCCGTAGTAGATCAAGATGTTGTAGGCCGGCGGGTCCTCCGGCATCACCTGGTTGACGAGCAGACCCAGCACGGTGATCAGCACGGCCCGGACGAGCACCCCCACCCGGTCAGCCGTCATCGTCCGGCCCCGGTGGGGTGTGCCTGCGCCGGTGGAGAAGGCCAGGCCGACCCCGGCCAGCAGGGCGAACAGGGCCGCGGCCCGGCCGGCGAAGAGCTGCCACTGCAGGGTGACCTCGTAGGTCTCGGGGTCCCAGGCGGGCAGAATGTGGATGGAGAACATCCCCAGCAGGGCCAGACCCCGGGCGGCGTCGACCCCCACCAGCCGTGGCTTCTTCACCAGCGGGAGCTCTGAGCCCCCTGTTGGTCCCCGCGTCCCCGAGTTCGGATGGTGGACGTTGACCATGCTGGTGCGTTCCTTCTCTCGGCTGTACCGGCGGGCCCCCGCCCACCGGTCCGGACCTCCGGGCCCTGTCTATCTCCATCCGACCAGGACGGACTTTCCCAGGCTTATCCTTTTCCTGTGTCCTGGCTGTGGAAGCAGCTCCAGTCGCCAGTGCCTGCCGCGAGGCTTGCGGACGGTTTTCTCCGGCCCCGCCACCATCAGCACCACGGACGTGCACCAGGTTCAGAACCGGTGGAGATGGTCAACGATCGGGTTTTCTACGCCCGGGGAGGAGTTGTCCTTGGCCAGACGATGTCCTGCAGACCACCGGGGACCACGCACCGGGTGACGGCAGGGACCGGCCGCGTCGGCGTCTTTGCCCGCCCCGACCGGCTCCGGTCGGCGGCTGATGCCTGTGGGGCTAGCGGTTCTCGGTGCGCTGCTGCAGCTGATCCAGGTAGGCGTTGTAGGCATCCAGATCCGGGGTGCCCCTGACGGCGGTTTCGGCCTCGTCGCGGGCGGCTTTGCGCGCATCGTCGCGGTGCCACTGGCTCATGATGAACAGCAGGATCAGCACGGACGGTAATTCGCCGTAGGACCAGGCCAACGAGCCGGCCAGGACCTGATCGGCCATCGGGTCGAGATCCCAGCTGTCCGGCGGGGTGGCGAAGAAATCCACGACGGGCAGCGGAGCCATCATGACGATGACGCCGAAGAAGGCGTGCAGCGGCATCTCGGGGACAATGTCGGCCAAGCGACTGCCGTAGGTCTGCTTGGTCGGTAGTGGATCGGCCGACAGCAACGGAACGGTGAACAGGATCCCGGAGGCCAAGAACAGCAGTTCCAACCCGGTATGGCCGTACCAGGTGGGCAACAGCCGGTCGTCCAGCCCGCTGAGATACACCCCGTAGAAACTGACCAGGAACAACGGAACCAAAAAGGCGGGATGGACGGCGAACCTGCCCCACCGGGAACGCAGACCCCCCAGGGCCAGACGCAGCACCACGGCGCCGGGTCCGCGGTGGGGTGTGGCCCGCAGCAGCAGGGTGCCCGGGCTGCCCAGGACCAGCAGTGCTGGGACGATCATCATCAGGGTCAGCTGCTGGAACATGAACACGGAGAACATGCGCAACCCGTAGCCTTCGATTCCCGCGCCCATGATGAGCGCGGTGGCCGCGCACCCGGTGAGAAAACACAGGGTCCGCCATACCGGCCACCGCCGGCGTGCTGTCCACAGCCGGGCTGCTCCGGCCAGATACAGCACAGCCAGCACCAGCGCGATGGCCGGGATGAGCGGAACCGGTTGCATCGTGGGAGCCAGGAAGTTCTCCAGGCTCGGGGGCTCGATCGGAACCCAGACCGGGCCCTCCACGCTGCGGTCAACCATGGTCACGGAAAGCATCGACTGCCATGGCCGCATTTTCGCACGCCACAGAACGGTCCCGGGGTCCTGATCGGGCCCTGAGCCCAGGACCGGTCCGAGAGGGGCGGGCGTGCCCCACCGGCCCCGTCCCTGACTTCCATGGGATCTTGGAGGTGGTGGCCGAAGAACCCCGGTGGATTCCGATCACGGCGCGCAGCGGGGCCGAGCCTGGAGACCGGTTCACGTCTGAGCCCGTCAGCTTTTGCACGGGCCCGGCCACGTGTGCTGATCCTGGTGTGCGGATGGGGATCATGATGGGGTGCGGCGCTCGGCCAGCAGGTCCTCCATGTAGTCGATCTCGGAGGTCTGGCTGGTGGCGATCGACTGCGCCAGGGACGTCACCACGGGATTCTCGGTGCGCTCCAGGATGGCCTGGGCCATGGTCGCACCTGCCTGGTGGTGAGGGATCATCAACTCGAGGTAGAGCCGTTCAGCTTCCCGGCCTTCGGCGTCCTCCAGCTGGTCCAGCTGTTCGGCGGTGGCCATACCCGGCATTCGCGCATCCAGGCCCGGGGTCGTGGAGTCCATGCCGGGCATGGACGTGTGGTCCTGCGCGCCGTCGTCCATCCAGGCCATGGTCGGCTGGGGCGAGGCCTGGGGCAGCCCCCACACGGAGAGCCACCCGTACATCTGCCCGGCCTGTTGCTGCTGGGTGCGGGAGATGTCGTAGGCCAATCGGCGGATCTCCGGATCCTCCGTGCGGTCCCGGACCAGGGAGCTCATTTCCACCGCTTGCAGGTGGTGGGTCTGCATGTCGCGGGCGAACCCGGCTTCCGGGCTGCCCTCCGCCGGGGTGGACGACGTTGGAGCGCTCAGCTGCCCCACCGCCCAGCCGGCAGCTGCCAGTAGCACGGCCGCCAGCACCAGCAGGACCCACCGTCCCCGGTGCCCTGCCACGCTCCTGGAGGCGGCGCCGGTGCTGGTGCTCACGCGACCCGGCTGGGGGCATCGATGCCACCGGTGCAGGACGCCCCGGGCTCCGGGGCCTCGGGGGACTGCCAGTACTTGGTCACGAACTGCTCCAGGCGCTCATCCTCGGGGGAGTCCACGGCCACCTGAGCCCCCCACGCCGAGACCATTATGGGGGCGCCCAGATCCTCGTAGGGGGAGAGCACCACGTAGGTGTCGGGGACAGCCTGGCGCAGGGCCTCCACCTGGTCCTCGGACAAGGCGGAGGGGTCGTAAGCGGCCCACACCGCCCCATGCTCCAGGGCGTGCACAGCGTTCTCCTCGGGCACCGGCTCCGTGTAGACCCCGCAGTTGAGCCAGGCACTGGCATGGTCCCCGCCCACCGGGGGCGCCTGCTCGTAGTCCACCGCGGCCTCCACATGGGAGTTGCCGAGGTCGCCGAAGGTCTGCAGCCCGGCGATCTCGATGTCCTCCCGCGCCTGGGGCGGGGGATCGTTGATCACCGCGACGGCCACTAGAGCTGCGACCGCTGCGACAGCGGTCACCGCACCCGCTCCCGCCAGGACCCGCCGCCTACGGGTGGCCCGGGCATCGGCCGCCCAGTGCTGATCCAGCAGCGCAGCACGTTCCTGCCGCGCCCGCTCCGGGTCCGTACCATCCGCCATGCGGTCTCCTCCAATGGACCAAAAAGGGTCTTGCTCCTCCTGAACGGGCAGGACGCTAGCGCACTGTGCTGGGTCTTTCCTGCACGGCCTTCTTCGGAAGATCGTCGACCACCCACCCCTGAACACGTT
>NZ_MKJW01000001.1:1213-7582 GCF_001942375.1 Kocuria sp. CNJ-770 | reverse complement strand
CCCGTCCAGTGCACCGCCTCGTGCATCCGGGCCTGTACCTGCTGCCCCGAAATTAGCTGTTGCGCCGCTGCGCCAGCATTGTCGCGCGCCTGGTCGGTCTGACTGTGCGCCGCCGAGCCTTCTGCGGCCCCCGCCACCTGCGGCTTCATGCCAACTCATTGTCCACATCTGCGCTGTTGGAACGAAGCAGCCGAGAACTGTGACAGGAAGTGGCGTTGACCTGCGAAAACATGCGACGGGAACCCTAAGCCGAACTGCGGTAACGGCACCGCCACGGGCCCGAGCCCTTGCGCGGGCCCCCAGAGGGTGGGGCCGAGATGCACCGGAGGGGGAGCCGACGACGCCGGCCCCGGCCATGGTGCTCCGCCTCGATGACCGGGATGGAACACGGGTGCACCGTGGAGGCTGTTGCGCACCGTACCTGGAGGAGCCTGCGCATCCAGGGTCCCCGGATGCGCGTGTGCCCCTGCCCAGGGGCTGGGCAGGGGCACACGGTCACAGGGCAGTACTCCTGTGGATCGCATCCGGGCCGGCGGCGGGAGAACCGGTGACTCCGGGTGCCGCTTCAGACGAAGAGCTGAAGTGCTCCCACGCTAACAACCCGTCACAGTGATTGTCAGCTCGCTTACCGACTGTGGCAGAGGATGACCACCCGGTGGCCAGGACCGCCCACTGCCCGCTGTGGAGCATTGGGGGCGTCATCGACCCCGTGCTCCGCGGTGTCGGCACGCGGGACGCAGCACTGGGCGACCGGAGGCGGTCTCAGGTCGACTCGTGGCCGGTGAGCTTGTGCCAATCCAGCAGCTGGTGTGGTGGCGGGGTGCGGCCGATGAGGACGTTGGCGGCCTCGGCCAGCAGCTGCTGTTCTGCTATGCGCCGCTGGTCGAGACGACTCGGGGAGCCCTATTCCGTGCGGGTTCCCCGAGTCGTCACGCAGACGTTTCCTGGCACTCGTCGTAGTGGTCTCCGTGCTCGGAGTGCCGGTGACCGTCGTGGAGGTAGTCCACGTGATCGCCGTGCTCCATGGTGTCGTGCCCACAGTTGTCTCCGTGGGTGTGTTCGGCCTTGGTGTGCTCGGCCTGCTCGTTGTGACCAGCCATGATGATCCCCTCTTGGATGTGCGGACCCGGAACGGGTCTGCACATCCAGCGAAGCACCAACACCGCAACCAGGCAATGCCTTGAGGGGTAGTGCATCGGTGCGGCAACGGACAACGTCCCTGTTCCGCACTTCGGGCATTGCAGCCGGGGTTCCCCTGCGGGTGTCCCAGGTGTTGAGGCCGCTCCCGGATCTTCCCTTGGGGCGACAGGGCAGCTGGATGCTTTTCACTTTACAGATGGCGGAATGAGGGGCTTTGTGCCCTGTGGGAGTTCGTGCCGCTTGGTGCAGGACTTCGTTGTGGTGTCTGTCTTCATTGCAAGGCGGGGTTTCCGCTGGAGATCCCATGAGAACCGTCCATGCACGTACTGGAGTGACTGACCGCTCTGTAGACCTGCTGCGGGACGGGTACACCTTCGCGGACGCGGTGCGTGCTCGTGCCGGCAATCTGGCAGCCCGAGCCGTGCCGCTGAAGCTGATGGGTGGGCCAGCGCTGCTGATCCGTGGAACGGAGGCGGTGCGCTTCTTCTACGACACGGACCGGTTCCGCCGGGCCGGGGCGATGCCGGTGGCCGTCAAAGCGCCCCTGTTCGGGCGCGGAGCCGTGCACGGGCTCGACGACGACACCCACCGCCACCGCAAGCAGCTGTTCCTGCACGCCACCACGCCCGAGCGTGTCGAGGCCTTGGTGGAGGAGGTGGACCGGGAATGGGCCCGAGTGCTGGAGAGGGCCGAGACGCTCAACGTCTATGAGGCCTCGGTGGCGGTCTTCGGCCGTGCGGTGCTGTCCTGGGCGGGTACGGGCATGGACGCCCTTCAGGTGGAGGACCGCGCGCAGCGGCTGGCGGCGATCGTCGAGGGCTTCGGCGTGCCCGGACTTCCCTGGGCGCGGGCGATGCTCGCGCGCCGCGACAGCGATGCCTGGGCGAAGGACCTCATCATCCGGGCCCGCACGGTCGAGGGCTTTCCCGGGCAGACCGGGCGGGGAGCAGGGCAGGTGCCCGTGCTCGACCTTGTCGCGGCCTACCGTGATCCGGACGGGCGGTTGCTGGATGAGCACACGGCCGGTGTGGAACTGCAGAACATCGTCCGTCCTACGATCGCGGTCAGCCGCTTCGCGGCCTTCATCGCGCTGGCCTTGCATGAGCACCCGCAGTGGGTCGCACGCCTGCGCGCCGAGACCGCCGATCGTGGCAGCACCGTGGGAGGGCCCCAAGCCCGTGCCTTCGCCCACGAGGTGCGCAGGGTGTATCCCTTCGTGCCGATGCTGCCGGCCCGGGCTCGTTGTCCCATGGAGTGGGGCGGGCAGCACATCCGGGCCGGCCAACGGGTGCTGCTGGACATCCTGGGCACCAACAACGACCCGGGGGAGTGGGAGCGTCCCGCTGACTTCGATCCGGAGCGGTTCCTGGGTCTGGACGCGAGGCAGATCGAGAACTTCATTCCGCAAGGCGGCGGCTCACCGCGGCTCGGGCACCGGTGCCCCGGGGAAGACGTCACGGTGGGGCTGATGGCGGTGACCGCTGCGCACCTGGCCGGGCGCGATTGGGCCGCGGACGAATCCGGAATGAGTTTCGACCTGCACCGCATGCCCACCCGCCCCCAGGGCGGCCCCGTGCTGCAGTTCACCGCGTGAGGACAACGAACCCTGTCCTTCGCGTTGCCGCTGGGCGCGGACGCGGTGTCCACCGGACCAGCCGTCATCACGCGCCGACCGTGCCGGTGCCGCAGCGGGACTGGACTGGACGATCGTGCGGTTCCTGCGCCGCACGCCCGGTCGAGGACGGGGACTGAAGTACGTCGGATACTTTGGCCACGACGCCATCGGATCCTCTGCGGCCGCCGGCGACATCGCCGCTTTCGCCGTCACCCAGCTCCTCGATTTCGCCGTCACCCAGCTCCTCGATGCCCGCCACGTCACGAACGCTCCGGCTGTCAGCAACCGAGCCGCGCGCTGCTCCAGCGACTGCCGACCTTCAGGTTGCCCTCCTCGAGCGCCAGGCGATGGCGCCGGTGCTGGGCCGGCCGGAGCCCGGAACGTGGCCGGTCGCGTACTGGGCCCTTGTCCGTGGGAAGGCCCCGCTCGCGCCGGATCGGGACGGCGAGGTCGTCTGAGCCCTCCCGGGTGCGGTCGCCGAAGGCGGCGCAGGACCAGCTAGCACCCCGAGAGGCGGTGCGGAGGTGTTTGGCTTGTCTGAGTGCGGGAGCCTTCCGGGGTGGATCGGTCCAGGTCACCCGTCGGTGAGATCTTGGGAGTGTATCTGGTGCTCCCGCGGGTCCAGGGACTGACGTTCTCCCAGCCCGTCCTCGCGGATCCACACCACACCCAACGGGACCACGACCGTCTCCACCGTCCCCGTCCAGTGCGCCACCCCGTTCACCTGAGTCTGCACGCGCTGTCCCACATGCACCTGTTCCACCGTCACGCCGATATCACCGGTGCCGGGCCTCCTCGTGCTCGCGTTGGATCCGTAGCTGCTCGGCGGCGCGGTCGGCGCCCTCCTGGGCGAGACCGGTGAGCATCTGCTCCACCTGGGACTCCGTGGCGCGCGGGGGCAGCAGCGGTGTGGCGGGGTCGACGACCGCTTCGATCACCGTCGGCCGGTCCGCGCTCAGGGCGGTGGCCCAGGCCTTATCAATGTCCTCGGGGCGGTCGATCCGGATGCCCTCGAGGCCCAGAAGACGGGCGTGATCGGCCCACGGGAACGCCGGGACGTCCTGGGAGGCGGGGAAACGTGGATCGCCCTCCATCTCGCGCTGCTCCCAGGAGACCTCAGCGAGGTCACCGTTGCTCAGGACGAGTACGACGAAGCGGGGGTCGGTCCAGTCCCGCCACCGGGAGGCGAGGGTGATGAGCTCGGCGTTGCCGCTCATCTGCATGGCCCCGTCCCCGGCCAGGGCCACGACAGGACGGTCGGGGTGGGCGAGCTTCGCGGCCAGCCCGTAGGGCATCGCCGAGCCCATGCAGGCCAAGGTGGAGGACAGGTGTGCCGGCACCTCGGGTGGCAGGCGCAGGAAGCGGGCGTACCAGTAGACGACCGAACCGACGTCGACGGACACCTGGGCGTCAGCGGGTAGATGATCGGACAGAGCCGCGACGACGGCCTGAGGGTTGAGGGGCTCCGCAGGCTCGGCGCAACGGGCCTGGGCCACCCGCCGCCAGGTGTCGACCATGGTCTCGACTTCGCCGCGCCAGGGTCGTTCGGTGCCTTGCAGCCGCGGCAGCAGGGCCCGCAGGGTTTCGGTGGCGTCCCCGGCCAGTGCCACCTCCACGGGGTACTTCGCCCCGAGGTTGCGGGCACTGATGTCGATCTGCACGGCCCGGGCCTGCCCCGGAGCGGGGTAGAACTCGGTCCAGGGGTCGTTGCTGCCCACGATCAGCAGGGTGTCGCACCCGGCCATCAGGTTCGCCGCCGCGGTGGTGCCCAGGTGGCCCATCACCCCGCACGCCCAGGGGAGGGACTCGTCGATCACCGGTTTGCCGAGCAGGGAGGTCGCCACTCCGGCGCCGAGCCGCTCGGCCACCTTCGCCACCTCGGAGGCGGCGCCGGCGGCACCCTGGCCTACCAGCAGCGCCACGCGTTCGCCGGTGTTGAGCAACCGTGCCGCGCGGTCCAGGTCTTCCTCGCTCGGCATGACTCGAGGGGCGGCGGTGACCGGTGCGCTGGGGACAATCCCGTGGGTGTGCTCCTTCTCCGGGACCTCGGCCTGCTGGACGTCGTGCGCGACGATGACGCAGGTGGGGCTCGAGGTGGCGATCGCGGTGCGGAAGGCGTTGTCGAGCACGGCCTCCACCTGTTCCGGGGCGTTGACGGTTTGGACGTACTGGGCGCACACGTCCTTGAACAGTGTGGGAAGCTCCACCTCTTGCTGATAACCGCTGCCCTGGGCCGTCGTGACGACCTGACCCACGATCGCCACAACGGGCTTGCTGTCGAGTTTCGCGTCATACAGACCCGCGAGCAGATGGATCGCACCGGGGCCCTGGGTGGCCAGGCACACCCCGACCTGTCCGGTGTACTTGGCGTGGCCAGTGGCCATGAACGCGGCCATTTCCTCGTGCCGTGCGGAGACGAACTCGATGTCCTCCTCAGCCCGTGCCAGAGCGGCCAGCAACGGGTCCACCCCGTCTCCGGCGTATCCGAACACCCGGTGCGTCCCCCAAGCACGGAGACGGTCCACAATCCCGTCAGCGACATTGCCCATCCCGGTTCTCCTCCTCGTGCAGCTCTGCTCGATGATGCTCCTGCCGGAGCGACTGTCTCAGGCGTGGTGAAGCGTCTGAGCCCTCATCCGGTGGTGAGGACGGTCTTGAGCCAGCCCTCGTCGCGGCGGTCGAAGCTCAGGTAGGCCTCGACCGCGTTGTCGATGGGTTCGTGCTGGGTGACGAAGGGGGCTGGGTCGAACAGGCCGGCCGCCACGAGGTCCAGCAGCGGCGGGGTGACCGAGCGGTGGTCGCAGTTGCCGGCGCGCAGGGTGAGGTTCTTGTTGGTGGCCTGCCCGATCGGGAAGGACGTCAGGTCCGGGGAGAAGACGCCGATCATGCCGATCCGCCCGTACTTGGCCACGGACTCCACGGCCCACTGGGCCGACAGGGACGGGGCGTTGCCGGGCACCCAGTTCTCGCCCTGGACGTTGGTCTCCGGGGCGGTCTGGGTCACCTCGGCGTCGAACTGCTCGGTGCGTGCGGCGTACTTCTCGGCCGCCGGCCCGCGGGCCGGGCGCTGGGCGTCGACGCCGACGGCCTCGATGACGGCGTCCACGCCCACGCCCATGGTGGCGTCCATGATCGCCTCCACCGGGTCCTCCTGGTTGAAGTCGATGACCTCGGCGTTCTGTTCCAGGGCCTTGACCAGGCGTGTCTGCACGCCGTCGACCGCCCAGACCCGGCCTGCGCCCTGGCGGTAGGCGGAGGCGATCGCCAGCTGCCCCACGATCCCGGCGCCGTAGACGGCCACGGTGTCCCCGCGCCGGATCCCGGCCAGCTGGGCGCCGAACCAGGCGGTGGGGAAGATGTCAGAAAGCAGGATTGCATCGTCGTCGGAAACGTTGCCCGGGATCGGGATCAGGGTGTTGGACGCCCAGGGGATGCGGGCGTACTCGGCCTGAAGTCCGTCCACGGGGCCGGTGGGCGCCGGGCCGCCGAAGAAGCACGTGCCGGCGGCCGGGCCGTTGGGATTGGCGACGTCGCACTGGGCGGTCTGGCCCATCCGGCAGTAGCGGCAGACGCCGCAGGACATCGTGGAGCACACGATCACCCGGTCACCGGGG
>NZ_MKJW01000001.1:0-1091 GCF_001942375.1 Kocuria sp. CNJ-770 | reverse complement strand
CTCGTGGCCCAGGATCGTGCCCTCGTGCATGCCGGCCATGGTGCCGCGGATGAAGTGAAGGTCGGTGCCGCAGATCGCGCTGCGCGTGATGCGCACGATCGCGTCGTTGGGGTCCTGGATCGAGGGGTCGGCCACGTTGTCGAGACGGATGTCACCCTCGCCGTGCCATACCAGTGCCTTCATGAGTCGTGCTCCTTCGTCGTCTTGGTTGAACTGCATCACGTGGGGTTGTGCCATCGGATGAGGTGATGCGGGCGGGCAACCGTGGGCCAGGGGATGTACCTGGCCTTTGGGCGCCCCGTGTTGAGAATCCCGGTGGCGGGGCCCCGGCCGGTGCCGGTGGCTCAGTCGGTGGTGGGGGTCGGGGTGGTGCTGTGGAGGGCCGTGGTGAAGTGGTCGGCGGCCTGCTGCTGGGCGGCCTCGGCCTTGTCGAGCACGGCGGAGGCGCCGAAGAACTCGTGCATCACGCCTGCGTAGTACGTCGACGTGGTGGGCACGCCGGCGGCCTCGAGGTTCGCCGCGAACTGTTGTCCCTGGCTGCGCAGGACGTCGCGCTCGTCGGTGATCACCAGGGTCGGGGGCATCAGCGCCAGGGACTGCCGGGGCCAGCTCAGCAGGTCGATGCGGGGGTCCTGCGCCGCCTCGGGGACGCCGGCGAAGGCGTGCATCGCCATCCAGGACAGCAGGGCGCGGTTGAGCGGGCGACCGTCGGCGGCGTCGACCATGGACTCCCCGAACTGCTCCGGGGTGGTCAGCGGGTACACGCACACCTGGGCGGCCGGGAGCGGCTCCCCGGCCTCGGCCAGCTGGCGGATGGTGGCCGGGGCCATGTTCCCGCCGACCGACTCACCGCCGATCGCCATGCGGGACGGGTCCCCGCCCATCTGCGCGGCGTTGGCCACGCTCCAGCGCCAGGCGGCGAGCACGTCGTCGTGGGAGGCGGGGAACACGGCCTCCGGGGCCCGCCGGTAGTCGGGGGAGACCACGATCGCGCCGGTCTTGTTGGTCAGCCCGCGGCAGGAGGCGTCGTAGGTGTCGATGTCGAAGAGCACCCAGCCGCCGCCGTGGATCCACATGATGATCGGCAGCGG